>JAJRWJ010000101.1 GCA_024276805.1 Gammaproteobacteria bacterium | reverse complement strand
GGTTATTCGCCGAACAGAAACTTGCGCTTTTGTCTGGCCGTCATGTTTTTGAAGCGTTGCCGGAGGCGTTTTCTTTTGGCGGGGGGCAGGTGCTGAAAACGGCGGTATTTTTTCAGCAGCAAGCGTTTTTTTTCAGGCGGCAATTTTTTGAATTTCCGGAACAGTCTCTTCAGTCTGGCCTGCTTTTTCGGCGGCAGGCGTTGAAAGCGCTGAAAATTTTTCCGGAATATCTTTTTTTCCTGCGCCGACAGGTTCTCCCAGCCTGGAATTTTTGTCAATGCCTGCCGCTGGCCGTGACGCGACTGGACAGGAGCCTGTTGTTCGGGTGTTGAATTGTCACCATCTGTGGCCGGTGGGCCTGCGAAAGCATTTCCACCGGTCAGCAGCATGGTTATCAACAACAAGGTTTTGAGCATGACGGGGCAGTTCAGCATTTTTTAGGGAACAGGAATTTTTCCTGGCTGGAAGTTCTGTTTTCCAGTACAAGAGCGGCAGTAATGTTACGACAGTTGTTCATGATTCTCGGAAACATCCTGCAGCCAAAGGTAAAAATCCAGTTGTTCATAGAATTCTATTTCATCGGCTGTCATGGCCTGCTCGTTGAATGCGTTGTCCGCGGTTAGCAGCGGGGATTCCTGTTGCGGGGTGGATACCAGAAAGATAACAAAAATGGCCAGTACAGCAGTGGCGAATGCCAATCCTGTGTGCCATTTTCTGGTCATGTTCGGTTTTTCAGCAACCAGGTGCGGAAAAAATGTTGCTCCGGGTTTGTGCTTTTGCAGTGCCTGTTCCCTGATGGCGCGAATTTCCCTGATTCTCCCGGGAGGCAGATTTTCAGCTTCATGATTCAATGCCGAGATGATCCGCTGGGACATGGGGTCGTTGCTTGGTTTCCTGTCATTCATTGAAAGTCTTCCAGTTTATCCCGCAATACTTTTGTCGCCCTGAATAAATGCGTCTTGACGCTGCCTTGGGAAATACGCATTATTGCCGCTGTTTCCATCTCCGACAAGCCCTGCCAGGTGCGCAGCATGAATGCCTGTTGCTGACGCAATGGCAGCGAGCGCAGGGCTTCCAGCAATGCTTCGTTGAAAGCACTGCCATTCAGACGCTCAAAAGGTTCATTGAAACGCGATCCAGACTGGTTTTCGATAAAGGCCTTGCTGTCATTGTCGGTCGTGGAGTGGTCGTTGCCGCTGCCACCGAACCAGGCCCGCCATTTGTTGCGCACTTTGTTCCAGCGATACCAGTCCCTGATCCGGTTTTGCAGGATACGAAAAAACAACGCCAGCCATTGCTCCTGATTGCGGGATTTATAATGCTGCACAAAGGCGAGCATCGTGTCCTGCAGCAAATCCAGGGCATCCTCACTGGAACTGGTGGCGATTCTGGCCATTAAATAGCCCTGCTTTTCAACACGGGCAAGAAAGTCATCGATTTCTTTATCAGTTGCCACGGTTCGTAAATAGTGAAAATTGCCGTTCAGCCATGATTGCATGCGACCTGTATGCAACAGCCAATGCTGGAAAAATAATCCCTTTTTCAAAGATCGTCATTCCGGCAGGGAGTGCCGGAATCCAGGCTCCATGGATGGCTTAAAGCATGCCGTCCATGGCCCTGGATACCCGCTTCCCATGCGAGCATGACGACTTTGCGGAGAATCTGACAAAGTAGAATTAAGCTGCTTGGCTTCGGATGCCCGTTCCGGGGAACGCCGTGAGCCCATCCCCGGGAGCTTGACGGCAGCCGGATCGAACACCCAAACCCCGGCTTTGCATATTTTGCCAGGGTGGAATTAATCAGCAGCGGTGGGCGGTCATGCTCACCGCCATTCTGTAACCCTGCGGGAAGCCGCAACCCCTTGCCGTATGACAGTCTCGACAATAACGGATCTTGCTGTTCCTTTCAGGATAGTGCGTCGCTAGGGTTTTGCCCAGCCTTTTCCATGGGCTCTTCCTTTACCGTAGCCCCGGCCTTTGCCGGCAATGCCCCCTTTGCCGATGACCATGCCCCTGCCGGTGACCGTGCCATGACCTTTTTTGTATTTGATGGAACCATCGTTGCTGCGGTAGACAGCGATCCCTTTGCCGGAAGCCGTTCCCCGGCCTTTGAAAATGCCTTTACCGGAGGCAACGCCATGGCCTTTGACGGCTCCCTTGCCAGAGGCCGTGGCGGCAGAGACATTTCCTGAAAGGCTGAAGAAAATCAAGCCCAGTGTTGCGATTGTGGATATTTTGTTCATGGTTATTTCCTGAGAGAGTTAAAAAATCCAGTGTTTTTTCGACACCTTCACAAGCAATAACGAACTCGCGTCATTTTGGTTGACAGTAAGACACAAATAAATCTGTCTGCAGGATGCGCTCGCAGTACGAGCGCATATAAAATCAATGAAAAAATGGCAATGCAGCAGGTATCAGCGCTTATCGGCATGGACAAAGCGACAAATCCTGAATCGAATGTAGCCAGGATGGAGCTTGCGGAATCCGGGGTGTGTGCCAAGATGCTAAATTTACAGCGATTTTTATGGGATCACCCTGGATTCGCCCAGCATAATTTCTCCGCATAGGAAAAAGCGGAGTATAATGGAAGGTTATTTTCACAGACTTTTTAGGTGTGGTCATGCAAATTATTCAGGAAGCGCTAACATTTGACGATGTTCTTTTATTGCCTGATTATTCGACGATTTTGCCCCGTGAAGTCGTGAT
>JAJRWJ010000100.1 GCA_024276805.1 Gammaproteobacteria bacterium | reverse complement strand
TGACCAGCGGACATTCAGTCTGTCACAAAATACCGCGACGCCGGATGCCAAAGGAGCGATAACGGGTTTCATCGCGCTGCTCGAGAAGGCCAAAGCCGATATCCAGGCCTGGCTGTCGACCCTGTCTGGCAGGCACAATGCTGCTCCGCAGGCAGATATACCGTTGAAAACCTCGTAGCCTGGATTGCAGCGCAGCAGAATCCGGAAAAAGCCTCGTCACTACGCCTACGCCTGATTTTTTTGCAGACACATGGCGACTGATCCGGTCGGCTTGCCTTGTGTTCCCATCCGTTCGAGCAATCGGGCCTATGCAGTAGTTCCCTTGCACGCAGGGCTTCTGCATCAGGGCAGGGACAAAAGGCTGTGCGTTTGCTATGATGCCGTTCTCTACTTTCTTCGGCGCACATCTGTGCTACTGTTTGCCAGGTGGCGTTTTCCTTTCGATTTGATCAGACCTGGAGTTGTCTATGTCGAGCTCTTCCCTCACCCCTCCCGCCGATGGCCAGCCAATCGTGATGCAGAACGGCAAACTCGCCGTTCCCGACAATCCGATCATTCCGTTTATCGAAGGCGATGGCACTGGACCGGATATCTGGCGCGCCACGGTGAGGGTTCTGGATGCGGCGGTCGGGCATGCCTATGGCGGGCAGAGAAAAATTCACTGGCTGGAAATTTTTGCCGGCGAAAAAGCGCACCGCCAGTCCGGTTCCTGGCTTCCGGACGCCACTGTGGATGCCTGCAGGGAATATCTGATTTCCATCAAGGGGCCGCTGACCACGCCCATTGGCGGAGGTATCCGGTCGCTGAATGTCGCCTTGCGGCAATTGCTCGATCTGTATGTGTGTCTGCGCCCGGTACGCTGGTTTGAAGGCGTGCCTTCGCCGGTAAAAAATCCTGGTGCCGTGGACATGGTCATTTTCCGGGAAAATACCGAAGATATCTACGCTGGCGTGGAATTCGAGCAGGGTAGTGACGAAAACCAGCGCTTCCTGGATCTGCTCGAGGAACATTTCCCGGAGCAATACAAAAAGATACGCTTTCCGGAAAGCACCGGCATAGGCATCAAACCGGTTTCCCGGCAGGGCACCGAGCGTCTGGTTACCGCCGCGATCGAATATGCTTTGGCCAATGGGCGCAAGAGCGTTACCATCGTGCACAAGGGCAACATCATGAAATTCACCGAAGGCGCCTTCCGCAATTGGGCCTATGCTGTCGCGGAACGGGATTTTGCCGGGCAGACCTATACCTGGGGACAGTGGCAAAAAACCCGGGATGAACAAGGAGAGGAGACGGCCAACCGGGAGCAGGCGGCGGCGCTTGCGGAGGGCAGAATTCTGATCAAGGACGCCATTGCCGATATCACCCTGCAGCAGGTTTTGACCCGCCCTGCGGAATTCGATGTGATCGCGACATTGAATCTGAATGGTGACTATCTGTCCGATGCGCTGGCTGCCCAGGTTGGCGGCATCGGCATTGCTCCGGGCGGCAACATCAATTATCAGACCGGGACGGCGATTTTCGAAGCGACCCATGGCACGGCTCCCAAATATGCCGGCCTGGACAAGGTCAATCCCGGCTCCCTGATACTTTCCGGAGAAATGATGCTGCGCTACATGGGCTGGCCGGAAGCCGCCGATGCCATTCTCGGTGCAATGGATGCCGCGATTGCCGGCAAACGCGTCACCTATGATTTCGCCCGTTTGATGGATAATGCCATCGAGGTGAAATGCAGTGAGTTCGCCGATGTGTTGATCGGGAATCTGCAAGGCTGACGGACGGATATTGCACCGGGCTTGTTTGCGCCGTTGCCGGCATCATGACGGTTACGGCGCAGTAGTGTCGGGCTGCCCGTGGGCAACCCTTTTGGCTCACCAAGTGCCGGTATTTTCCATGGATGCCCAGGGTTCTTTTTCCGGCAATGGTTCGCCTTTCTGCAGCAGTTCGATGGAAATGTTGTCCGGGGAACGGATAAACGCCATCCAGCCATCGCGGGGTGGACGGTTGATGGTTACACCCTGATCCATCAATTTCTGGCAGACAGCATAGATGTCGTCGACTTCATAGGCAAGGTGTCCGAAGTTGCGGCCGCCGGTATATTCTTCGGTATCCCAGTTGTAAGTCAGTTCCAGCAAAGGCGCCTGCGTGTTGCGGGCCAGTTGCGCATCCAGCGGCGCATGAAGATAGACCAGCGTATAGCGGCCCTGCTCGTTGTCGATCCGGTTGCATTCCGTCAGGCCCAGTTTGTGGCAATAGAAATCCAGGGATTCGTCCAGGTCGTGTACCCGGATCATGGTGTGTAGATAGCGCATGGATTGTTCTCCTGCAAAGAAATGAAAAAGTAATCAGGCAGCCAGAAAATTTGATTTTCAGGCTGACGGCTTCTGCTATTTTAATACGTTGCCGGCGCCATAAAAACAGCATCCGGTAAATTGATCAGCCTGCTCAGTCATCATCCAAATGATGTCCGCAATATTTGCAATAGTCGGCGTCGAAGTCATGACCGGTCTGACCGCAATCCGGGCAGGCATCGTTGCGGACATTTTCTGTCTGGTAGGATTTCACTAGTTCGACGCTGTAGATGCCGGTGGGGACGGCAATGATGCCGTAGCCCAGGATCATGATGCTGGCGGCAATGATCTGTCCTATGGGGGTTTGTGGAGCGATGTCGCCATAGCCGACCGTGGTCAGCGTGACGATGGCCCAGTAAACGGATTTTGGAATGCTGGAAAATCCCGCTTCATTGCCTTCCACGACATACATCAGCGAGCCGAAGATGATCACCAGGGTCAGCACGGTATACAGAAAAACCAGAACCTTGCGCCGGCTGTTGCTCAATGCGTCCAGCAGGATATGCGCTTCACTCATGTATTCGGTCAATTTCAGGACCCGGAAAATCCGCAGCATGCGCAGGATGCGAATGACCAGCATGTATTTGACATCAGGAAACAGCAAGCCCAGATAACTGGGCAGGATCGA
>JAJRWJ010000099.1 GCA_024276805.1 Gammaproteobacteria bacterium | reverse complement strand
GTCGGAACCGGCTCGAGGAATGCGTACAGGCGCTATTCCACCAATAGTTCATTTTTCAACATGATGTACAACTTGTCGGTGATGATGCCATTTTTGCTGAGGTATTGCAGTGCTTCAAGTTCTTTCGCAACGATGGTCTTTTCCACCAGATTGGCATTGAACTTCTCCTGCAAGGCATCATTTTCTGCAAGCATCCTGTCGAGGTTCTTTTGCGTGTTGTCGACCAGCGCTTTATACAATGTAATCATCTCATCGAGCGCTTTTGCATCATCGAATATTTCAATCAGACTGGTATCCGTCAGTCCATCCAGACGCGCAACAGAGTTTACCAGCAGTTGATATTCTGTTCGATAATAGATATACAGCTCTTCCGGCTGCATTTCCTGGGAAGGCAGAAAGAACAGGCGGCGTATACCATTGAGGAATTTATCGACGCTGTCGACCGGAAATTTCTCATCCAGTGAATTCAGCTGAGAGCATCCATGCAGCACTCGTTCCATCTGGATATCCAGCAGAGTGAGAATTTTTTTATAAATTTTTTCGTTGATTTCACCGCGCCGATACATTTCTTTCAAATCGGCCTTTTCCATGCCCAGGACAAAAATGCTCAACAGGTTTTTGTTTATTTTTCGGTCATCCACCTGCTTTTTCCTGTATTCATCCCTGGCTCTTTCGTATTGTTGTTGAAATCGCCTGGTCAACAATTGCAGTTGCCTGTCAGACAGCATATGCTCGGCAAACAATTGCTGCAGCGTGGCCAAGATTTCATGATTGATCAGTGACTTGCTTTTGTAGTAACTCTGTTCCTCATAATCCGTCAGGGCGTCGATATCCAGTTTCTTCATGACTCTGCCTATGCTCGGCGCCTTTACCAGCAACGTAAAGTAAATACAGCCAATGGTGATTGCCGTGACAAATTCCTTGACCGAAAATGCATAATTCCAGCCCGGCAGCGAGACATCATCCGGAATCAACAACACCATGATCACGGCCAGCGAACCGCGCAACCCTCCCCAGGCCAATAAATGCATCCAGGCCATAGGTATCGGCTGTTCTTTTCTGGTCATATTGAACAGACCCAATACCGGGTAGATGGCCAGAGCCCTGCCGGTCATTACCACGAGAACCGCCAGAATTATGGGTAATATGGCGACATGCAGCGCTATCGACTGTTCGATAAACAGCAGCCCCATGAGCAGAAAAACCAGGGAATTGACTATGAAGCCAAAATAACTCCAGAACCTTTCCATGTATTCTTCGACGCCCAGGGACATTTTGTAGCGACCGTAATTGCCCATGACCATCGATGCCGCCAGTGTTGCAATGATCGATGATAGACGCAAAGGTATCCCGCCAATGACAATATACTCGGATATGACTTCACTGAGAATGAACGTGAAGTGCGCCACCAAAAGCGTCAATGTGATTTCCAGATGTTCCCGGCCTTTTACCAGTTCGATCATTTTGGAAAACAGAAAGCCCATCGACAACCCGAAGATGATCCCGCCAAACAGGGAGACGATGAAATCCAGCAGACCATTGACGATGGAAGTCGTGCCGGAATAGCCATATATCATAATATCCAGAAAAACAAGAAAAATAGCGAAGGCGGTTCCGTCATTGAACAAACTTTCCCCTTCGAATATCAGAGTCAGGCGTTTGGGCGCGCCATAGTCCTTGAACAATGCCAGTACGGCAACCGGGTCAGTTGCGGAAATAATGGCGCCGAACAGCAGCATGACGATCAGCGGAACCCCAATCCCCAGAAACTGAAAAAGATAATAACCGCAGAAGCCGATAAAAAAAGTCGACACCAGCAACCCGATAATGGCCAGCAAACTGATGGCCCTTATATTGTCCAGCATGTCCCGGACCTTGATGTTATAGGCGGACTCAAAAATCAGTATCGGCAGAAAAACAAAGAACAGCAGTTCCGGCGTCAAATCGAAACTGGTGATAAAGGAAAAAAATTCGACCTGCGACAGCGGCACCAGCAGTGAGCCGGCGATCACCAGCAGCACTGTGTAAGGAATACGTGTTTTTTGTGCAAGCACATAGACAATCAGGGAAATCAGCATGAGGCTGAACAAAGACAAGAAAACTTCTAGATTCATCGATCCAAGGATCCGTTGGGTTTATAAATAACAGGCGCCTTCTGCAAAAAATGACACTCGACGCGTCTTGCCAGACGCGGGTTCAGAGCACATGGTCGCCATGCCGTTGACAACAATGACAGCTGCAAAGGAGTATTCCAGATGATTTGTCATTCCGAAAAAACCAGGAACCCCGAAGCTGGCTGTAACGATGCTGCGGCAAAGATTACTCAGTCAGAGCCTATAAGCACTCATCCATGAGATGTTTAAAGAAAAAAATGCTGTATTTGCCAGGGTTCGATCATTTCTTTCTCTTCGTTCGCCGGGTACTGGTTGTATGCAATGGCGCACCGGCTTTCCCGCCGGGTTTTTCCGCGGGCAAACCGGAAAATTCCAGCAATTGCCGCAATTCTTTATTGTCCAGCTCGTAATAGGTATGGGCGCGCAGCTTTTCCGGCAGCGGCACAGGTCCATAGCGAACCCGCAACAGCCGGCTGACCGTAATCCCCTGGCTCTCCCAGAGTCTGCGAACCAGGCGGTTTCTGCCCTCCTTGACAATCACCTTGTACCATCGGTTGGCCCCTTCCCCGCCACTGAACCGGATCTGCTCGAAGCGGGCTTCACCATCGTCGAGCAGCACCCCTTCCGTGAGGTTTTTCATTATCGCCTCATCCACTTTGCCCAGCACCCGGACCGCATATTCCCGCTCAATTTCCCTGGAGGGATGCATCAGACGATTGGCCAGTTCGCCATTGTTGGTGACCAGTATCAAGCCCTGGGTATTGATGTCCAGGCGACCGACCGCTATCCAGCGCCCCGGAGACAGTTTTGGCAACTGGGTAAAAATCACCGGCCGCCCTTCCGGGTCGCGACGGGAAACCAGTTCTCCAACCGGCTTGTAATAACATAACACCCGGGTCGGCTGTACGCCGAACTTCTCCCAGTGCAGCACGCGGCCATTCAATTGCAGTTTGTCGCCTTCCTGCAGGCGTTCACCCAACTTTGCCTTTTGGCCATTGATGAACAACCTGCCTTCCTCAATCCAGCGCTCGATTTCGCGCCTCGAGGCGACCCCGCCACGGGCCAGAACTTTTTGTATACGCTCCCCGCCCTGCTGCCCGTCTGCTGCTTTTTTATTCGACCGTGACGGCAACTGGCGCACTGGCGTCTTCTTTGTCGGCTTTTTTTTCACTTTGCTCCTGAACTGATTGTGCTTTGTCGATCGCTGGGACATTGAATTCCTGAATTTCCTGCAGAGTCGGCAACTCGCTGAGCGAGGCTAAATTGAAGTAATCCAGAAATTGCCTGGTGGTCCCATAAAGGGCCGGGCGGCCCGGTGTTTCTTTGTGCGCCACGACCTTGATCCATTCACGCTCCAGCAGAGTCCGGAGCATATTGGAACTGACGCTGACGCCACGTATATCCTCGATATCGCCACGGGTGACAGGTTGTCTGTAGGCTATGATGGCGATGGTTTCCAGCAGGGCGCGCGAATATTTTGCTGGTTTTTCGGCAAACAGCCGGGACACCCAGGGCGCCATTTCCTCCCGGACCTGAAAGCGGTAACCGCTGGCCACCTGACACAGCCCCACAGGGCGCTGCCGATAGTCTTCGATGAGTGCTTCGATGGCCACCTGAATCTCACCGCTATCGGGTCGCTCCAGTTCGGGAAAGACCTTTTGCAGCTGCTTCACGGTCATCGGCCTGTCGGCGGCGAACAACAGAGCTTCGACGATGCGTTTGGTTTCCATATCCAGTCTAATAAGGGTATTGCTTTCAGCTGGCAGCTGCGCGGTTTCTGATGCGCAGCTCGGCATAGGGGGCGGACTGGATGATTTCGACGAGTCCTTCCCGGCATAATTCGAGGATGGCAAGAAATGAAACCACCACTCCGTGCCGGCCTTCATTGACGGTGAATAACGCTGAAAAAACGAGATTATCCGCTTTTTTAAGAGTTTCCAAAATGGTTGACATTCGCTCACGGACAGATAAAGGTTCCTTGCTAATGTGATGATGACTCAACTGCTCCACGCGGCGCAGCACATCCTGAAAAGCCAGCATGACTTCTGACAAGTGCAGGTCCGGGTGCTGTTTTTCTATATCGATCAGGGCGATATCGGCAACGGCGACAAAGGTATCACGCTCCTGTCTCGGCAAACGATCGATCTCTTCAGCCGCTCTCTGCATCTGTTCATATGCCTGGAGGCGGCGGATCAGACAGGCCCTTGGATCCTCTTCGTCCTCCCCGACTTCGGACTGCCTGGGCAACAGCATGCGGGATTTGATTTCCGCCAGCAATGCCGCCATCACCAGATATTCCGCCGCCAGTTCCAGCCGCAAGCCCTGCATCATGTCGATGTAACCAATATACTGGGTGGTGATCTGGGCGATGGGTATGTTTAGAATATCCAGATTCTGTTTTTTTATCAAATACAGCAATAGATCCAGAGGCCCCTCGAATGTCTCTAAAAACACCTCCAGGGCATCGGGGGGAATATACAGGTCTTCCGGCAGTTCCTGAAAGGGTTTGCCCAGAACGATTGCCAGTGGCGGTGTTG
>JAJRWJ010000098.1 GCA_024276805.1 Gammaproteobacteria bacterium | reverse complement strand
GCAACCAGGACCAGGTTGATTTGATCCCGAGCGAAACGATGGCAAAGTTCACGGCCAATAGCGCCGGTAGCACCGGTAACGAGTGCTGTTTTTGGTTTTTCAATTGCTTGCTTTTTCATTATTCCTCCCCTGCTACAATGTTTGATAACGTTTGATTTTCAATGTATTTTTCGTCTCTGATAAAGCCTGGTTGTATCACTTTCAGCAATGCCGGTAAAACCGTAATGCTGGTTATAAAACTCGTTGCTATCGCTACCGCAACCAGCAATCCAAACTCCTGAAGAATAATCACCTTGCTGGTATAGAGCACGCCAAAGCCCAGCGCCAATGCGGCAAAATTAAAAAACAAGGCGCGTCCGGTAGATGGATATAGATTCAAAATTGCTTGATCGATTGACTGGTGCCGATCACGTATCAGCATTTGCAGGCGTTCCAGCGTATGGATGGAAAAATCCACTCCCAGACCAATGGCAATGGCTGCAAACATGGACGTGCTGATCGATAACCAGATACCATTGACACCCATTACCGCATAGATCATCAAAATGGTAACGATCACCGGCATTAGAGCCAATGAGCCAGCAAACAGAGAACGGAAACTCAGTGACGCCATCAACCAGACCAGTGCCAGAGAGATGCCTATACTGCCGAAATGACTGTCGCCCAGGCGTTTAATCCAGTGATAATCGACATTCACACGGCCACTTAAACGGGCTCTGATATGCTCATTATTGAAATGTGCCTCGATATACCGTTGTGCAGCTTCGACAACTGTTTTTTTTGCCGAATAGCGTCCGTCATTCAGACGCACACGGACATTGGCCAACCTATAGTCATAATCAACCTCTTCCTGAGAGTCGGTCGGATCGGCACTGGTGGAATAAAGCAGAAAATACTGGGCAGCCAGTTCGGCGGAGTCAGGCAGTTGATAGGCATCCGTCCGGCCTTCATTCAAAGCCCGGTTCATCTGCTTTAAATAATCGACAATCGAAGTACTGCCCTGCACATGCGCCAAGCTTTGCAAATAGACTTGCAATGATGCAATGCGTTTTAGATTATCGGTTTTAAACAAACCCTCGACATCCGGTGTTTCAATCATGATGTCCAGATAATGCGTGCCATCGAACAAACTATTCAGAGCCTTGTCGGCGATAAATAAGGGTTCATCAGAAGCAAATGTTCTAATCAGATCTTCATCCAGCTGGATCCTGGTAGCGCCCAGACTTCCGCCAATAATCACTATAACTGCAAGAAAGATAATGATTTTTGGGAAACGCACGACGACGATACCCAGTTTGCTCAACACCTTGCCAATACTATCGGTACCCTGCATACCGCCACGAAAAGCCTTGCTAGGCTTGAGTTTAAGAATACTGAGGAAAGCGGGTATGACTGTCAGTGAATAAACCCAGGCGACACCGACGCCAATGAGAGCAAATAGGCCAAAATACATCATCGGCGGCATCACCGATGCCAGACTCAAACCCAAAAAGCCGGCCATCGTCGTTAATGAGGTCAGGGTGATCGGCTTCCACATACTAACCATGGTATCGACGGCGAGAGTACGCGCATCGGCCTCAGGATGCTCCGCCATACGTTGATAATATTCGCTGAGAATATGGATGGAATCGGCAACGGCAATACCGATCAACACGATTGGCAGGGCATTGGTAATGACAAAAAAACTGACCCCAAAAGCTGCCATCAGCCCCAATGCACTGGCAGCAGTTGCCAATACCACCAGATTGGGTAACAACATGCCGCGCAAGGTGCGAAACGCCAGCAAACAAATCAGCGTAATTATGATAGCGGCAACGGGATCGAGCCTGGCTGCATCGGCATCGATATAGGCGCCCATGTAACCGGCAACTGCGCCTTCCCCGGCCACATGAATTTGTTCACCCTCCTGTACCGGAGCTTGTTCAATCAGTGTCAACAACGCTTCATAGGTTTGTTGTGCCTTGGTTTGATCGCGCACCTCAGCGACAATCAAGGTGCCTTTACCATCTCTTGCCACCAGACTGCCGAGATAGAGTGGAAAATCCATGACCGCCGACCTGATCAGTCCGGCTTGAAGCTGAGTCGATGGGGGGTGTTCAAAAAACGGCTCTACCAGCATGCCATCTGCTGTGCCGACGATATTGTTTTCGGTGACCAGACTTGTCACTCTGTCCGGGTCGATTTGCGGCATCGCGGAAATGCGTGCTGTCAGCCAGTCGAGCAAAAACAGGGTATGCGGATTGAATATACCCTGTTCGCCCTCGTTGATTACTGCGATAACCAGAGGATCCTCCAGACCAAATAACTGCCGGGTTTGATCGCGAAACACCAGCGCCGGGTGGTCTTTGGGTATGAAGGCATCGGAACGGGTGTCTTTTTGCAAGCTGGGGATAAAGGCTGCAAAGGCCATCATGATAAGAACACCCAAGGCAATGATCGATTTTGGCATGGCTGTTATTGTGTAAAAAAATCTCTGAGGTAACGTCGATTTAGACTGCATGGCTCACCTCCTGTACATCTGCTGATCCGCAGCGTTGAACGGCGGGTCTTTGTTTTTGTCGCTGCAACCACCTGGTAGGAAAAGGGTAATCAGTCAATTGTTGCTCTTGTGTCAGCGCAACCGGAGATACAGTAATATCGGCGATACTGTAATTCGACCCCGCCAATAATTCATGGCATCCTGACTGCCGGTCAAAATATCGATTAAAAGCATGCGCACGATTCCCCGGCGGTCCGGTCACCTGTGTCAGCACAAACGGAACCATGGCCCAGCTGTCATGGTCTGCGTGCACCGGGATCCGAGCACAGGGGTTTAGATGTAAAAACCCGGATTGCTTTTGTTCGCTTTTTGCCAGATAGGCCATGTGTAATGGATATTTCAGGTGGACTTCCTCCGGCATAATGGAGAAGCGCAGGCTGTTATAAGTGTTCGTGGTAGGAAGATTTGGCATGGTATGTTCCTTTATCTGCATTTATAGAGCAAACCAACTAGTTGGTCTGTTAAGACAATAACACAGCCTGTTTGGTCTGTCTATGCTGTTTTGAAACTTTAGTTGTCAGGAAAACAGGGCAACAGAACGCGGCCCGGAAAATACTCGCATGGGGATAAAGGGATAAAGGGATAAAGGGATAAAGGG
>JAJRWJ010000097.1 GCA_024276805.1 Gammaproteobacteria bacterium | reverse complement strand
GTTATTTATGCGATTTATATTTCTTTAACATACAATCCCGCATAAAAACCTCTGTTCATCCAGGCAAATTTGAGTTGTGTACTACAGGCAGACAGGTAATGGACCCTGAAAGGGAGACATCAACAATCAACCTCGATCAATGAAGACTGGATGGTGACTGGGACTGTCAGTCTGAGACCAAACTGAACACAGGTATTATACTCTCCGCACATGACATCATCACCCCGGCAGCCCCTTTTTTGCCGATGGCTACAGCGGCGTTTTTTCGCCTTGCCCTCGACAAAAAATGAACCACCGAAATGCGGATGTCACATGCGAAGAGTATATCCCGATTTCCATAGTCTGCTCGGCCGGCGCCATTGTCGGAATCAGAATTGATCGATAAATGATAGACTATCCGCCATTGGCCAAATCGCCCCACTTGCAATGTTAGACAACGACAAAACAAAAGGAAAATATTTCAGTCTGGTCTGGAAAGCGGTTTTAGCGGTCAGTTTTGCCACGATCGTCGCTTCCAGCAGTGTGTTTATTCTGGGTAAATTCACCCTGGAGAAAAATTTCGACAATGAAAGAACCCGGGTGCGGCGATTTTATCAGCAGGCTTTTACCAGTATCCTGGAGAGATCGAAGCTGCATGATGTCAATATCGGCTGGCTGATCCCGGCTTTGCTGGAGCCGCAGGCGACGCCTGCCGAAGCGCTGGGTCAGATCACCAGGCGCATCGAGGCCAACTGGTTCAAGATCGAACTGGAATCCGATATCGATTCGGCCTATCTGTTGTCCAGAGAGGGTGAATTGATCGGCAAGTGGGGCGATACCCTGAACAGCATCGATTTTTTCTCACCGATGTTCAATTTTGTCGTGCAAAATGAACAACCCATCGATCAAATCGTCTGTGCCGATGACTGCAAGCATTACTATGTATCGCCTTTTTTGCATCAGGGGGATTTTATCGGCGTATTTATTTTCGGTGTCGATCTGGCGGAAACAGTGTTGCAGATGCATGGCATTACCGGCGCCGACATCGGCATCCTGGTCAAACGGGTGGGAAAGGCGGGGGAAGGGAATTTGCCGGTTTTTCCAGAATGGTCGGCAAATATCATTGCCCTGACGCAAAATAAAAAAAATCTGCCTCTGCTGTTGCAACTGATGCGGCTACATCCGGATGGGCAGTTTCAGGATGCAGTGCGGCTGCCGTATCAAGGTAAAACCTATGAAATTTCCACGATACCCTTTATCGGACAGAAAAATATTGCCGAATTGATAATAATCGATGATATCAGCAGGGAACTCTCCCAGACCAAAAAGGCGATGTTGCTGTATGCGGCCAACGGTTTGCTGAGTCTGCTGCTTTCCGCGACGATCATTCTGATCCTGTTGATCAGACCGACCAGGCGACTGAGGATGCTGATCACCTTGTTGCCTTTGATTGCGGAAAAAAAATATTCCGAAGTGATGCGCTATCTGCCAAACAAAAGTAAACAGACTTCATTTCGTGACGAAATCAATGTCCTGGACGAAGCAACGCATAATCTTATCGTGACCTTGAAGAATCTGGACGATGAAGTGGAAACACGAACCCGGAATTTATCCGAGAGAACTCTGGAACTGCAAAAAGAAAAGAATTTCGTTTCCAATATTCTGGATACCGCACAAGTCATTATCATGACCATCGATGGCAACGGAAAAATACTGACCCTGAATAAATACGGGGAAAACCTGACAGGGATTTATGATCTGCAGGAAAATAACAAGCTGTTTACCGATTTGATTTTCGAGGAAGTCGATTTTGAAGCCATCAGCAGCGCCATCGATCCACTGGCGCAGCAGCAGAGGATGACCTTTCGCCACGAATGCCCGATGCGCGCACTGGAAGGCACGGAATTCTATATTTCCTGGTTTTTTACTCTGATCGACAATTCCGAGGAGGCTCCGGAAATACTGGTTGTCGGACTGGATTTGACCGGGCGCAAGCAAATCGAAAGTCAATTGTCCTGGCTGGCGGACCATGATCCACTGACCAATCTATATAACCGCCGCCGTTTCGAGCAGGAACTGCAGAGAACGCTGGCGTTGGCAACACGCTATAATCAGTCGGGGGCGCTTATTTTTTTCGATATCGATCAATTCAAGTTCGTCAATGACAGCAGTGGTCATAAAGTGGGTGACGAACTACTGATCAAGATCGCCGAACAATTGCTTGCCGTTACCCGAAAAAGCGATTTCGTCGCCCGCTTTGGCGGGGATGAATTTGTCGTACTGGCGCCGCAGATATCGCTGCAGCATGCCCAGGACCTGGCGCAAAAAATATGTGATGCAATGGCCAAAGTGGAAATCTCTTTGGGAAACAATGTACATCGGGTATCGATCAGTGCCGGGTTGCTGATTTTTCCAGTGGAAGGCTACAGTGAGCAGGATCTGATGGCCAGCGTCGATCTGGCCATGTACAAGGCCAAGGAGAGCGGCCGTGGTGGCTGGTGTCTGGCTTCTATCGATGATCTCAACCGCGAAGAAGTGCGCAAAAGGGTCAACTGGAAGTCCAACATCGAGAAGGCGATGGAGGAAAATCGTTTCGTACTGTATTTTCAGCCTATCATGCGCATCGCCGACAAGAGCATTTGCCACTATGAGTGTCTGCTGCGAATGATCGATGATGATGGCAATGTCATCGCTCCGGGCGTGTTTATCGGTGTCGCCGAACAGACCGGCCTGATGACTTGTATCGATAAAAGAGTGCTGGCGCTGGCGGCCGGGCATCAGGCCAATTTTATAGCCCATGATCTGGATATTTCGTTATCGGTCAATCTGTCTGGAGAAATGATATCCAATCCGAATGCCTTCCGGATTGTCAGTGACATTATCAGTAAGCACGGCGTTCCTTTTTCCCGCTTTACTTTTGAAATCACTGAAACCCAGGCAGTGACAAATTTACAGGCCGCGCAAAAGTTTATTGCCGAAATCTCCCAGGTGGGGGGCAGTTTTGCTCTGGATGACTTTGGCGTTGGTTTTTCATCGATGAACCACCTGAAACAGTTACCGGTTCAGTATTTGAAAATCGATGGGGGGTTTGTCAAAAACCTTACCCGGAACAGAGAGGACCGCCTGTTTGTCAATGCCATCAACAGCGTTGGTCAGGGAATGGGGTTGAAAACCATTGCCGAGTTTGTCGAAGATGAGCACATTCTGGCAACCCTGTTTTTGATCGGCGTGGATTATGCGCAGGGCTATGGTATCGGCAGGCCTATGCCGAAGCCGGAATTTCATCTTCTGGATGCCGATTGAGCCGGAAAATCGCCTGTAAGAGCAGGTTCGCCGACGTTTTCGGCATCGATCATGAAACAAGTCAATGGCAGGCTGGGTTACCCGCGCAAATCTGATTTTTTCATGTTGCCAAGTCTTTCGTGGGTACTCATGCAGTGACGCTCCGATTGACAACACGCAGTATATTTTACAAAGTATTTCCATGCGGAGTGTGGGATTGATAAACATTGGCGACAGACGAAATCATCCCGGAGCGAAGCCCTGCAGCCGTATCAGCCACGGTTGTGGATTGTCCGGATCGACATGGAAGGCCAGCAGCTCTGGTTTGTACAGTAATCCCTGCTCACCGGATGCGTGCGGGTTGAATTGCCGTTTTTCCAGAAAGCCGATCATGCGCTGCGAGTTGTAGATGGCCAGCACCCGGTTGCAGGTGTCGCGGCTGTAGATCTGATAGGCGACATTGGTTTCGGTGAAGTCCGGGTTTCTGGCCAGCAGGGCATCGATCTCTGGACGCCTGCCAGCGGTGATCTGGCGGATGATCGAATCGCTATGATCCTGGCTCAGTGCACACAAGTATTGCGCCAGTGTCTCCATTTTCTGTTGCTCGTGCAGCATGCGTACTTCCCGGTCGGAGCAGTTGAAACTTTCGGCGACCAGAAAGTGCCGGTTTTTTCCTCCATCATTGGCGAACAGTGCGATCTTGTCCAGAAAAGGGTCTTCCAGGGCATTCAGAAACGATACCGGCGCACGGATATGTTTGTCGATCGTGACCACCCAGGGCAGGGCGCGTCCGGTTTGCCGATAGCGCTCCTTGACCCGTTCGATGACCGTCGATGCTGGCTCGCCTGATTCAGAAGATGCGCCAGGATTGACCAGGAAAGCATCCACTGCGGTGATCTGGGTGTGGAATCCGGCGTCTTTGAACTGCCGGACGATGCTGGCATAACGCGGTTGGTAGGAAATTCCGGTACCGTCGAACAAAAGATTGATCCCGGTCCGCCTGGCGCGCTCTGCGACCAGGTCGCGCAGTCTGTTGGCGAAGGGTTCCACATAGACATAGTCGTCGCTGTGATGATTGGCGGCGGTCAATACCTGATAGAGATCGCTCCGCTTGCGAAATTCATCCAGGGAGGCGATGACAAAATTGTCGCCACACTGTGCCCGGGCGATTTCCTCGACCGCGCTTTTACCTGAGCCCGCGCCGCCCATGGCCATATAGAGTTTTGGCTGGGGGTCTGTGGTTTTCCCCAAAAACAGTTCTTCCACGGCGGCATGCAGTTTGCCGGTCATGTCGTTGAGTCTGGCATAGGCAATTTCCACGGTACGCTGCAGCCGGATGTCGTCGCTGGAAGCATGCAGCAGCCTGGCTTTCAGGTCGGCATTGTTCGCCAGTGCAAAAATGCTGCTTTGTTCGCCGCCGCAGTGTCTGATCAGTTCCAGCAATTCCATGTGGCTCGGCGAGCGCAAACCGGTCAGCATGTTGATATCCAGGCAGAACAAGGGCGCCGCACCGTTTTCGCCAATAGAGATGCCATCGATGGTTTTTTTATCCGCAGTGCGCAGATTTTCTGTTCCGGGCAAATAACCAATGATGTTTTCCGAGGCGCTCAGGGGATAGTCGGCCAGATGCCTGCCCGCCAGAAAAAGTTCTTCCTGAGTGCTGGCCAAAGGCACCAGACCACCATTGACCGAAACCAGGCATTCGATACCGGCATCTGTGGTATGGGACAGAAAAGGGATGCCGGAGACGAGTTTCTTGTTTTCCGGCCATTTTCCATAGCCATTGGCGGGATTGGGTGGATTCCTGACACATGCACCATCCAGGGCATGGGCAAAGGCGGTAGTGATCGTTGCCAGGTCGCTTTCGGGATCATGCAGGCAGACGGCATCATTGCCATCGAGCCGGCGAAAATCGATGCCATGCTGATAGACGCCCTTGAAGGCCGGCAGATTGCCGAGCATGGTCATAAAAAAATCCAGGGTGATGCGATTGCCATAGGCAAAGGGGCGGACGTTGCGCATCTGCAGGTAAAATCCTGCCAGTCGCTCAGCGATATCGGTGCTGGCAATGACGAAGCCGTTGTTGTCGAAGATGGCGCTGTCCCGGTTGTCTTCGTTATCCAGCACCAGACGGGCGATGATTTTGCGAAAACGCTGCCGTTTGTCGGCACTAGTCATGGTCCCGGGCCGGTGATTGACAGTGGCCTGGTCCATCCAGTCGTGAAACATTGCCCGGTGGATGCGGGAAAACAACATGGTCAGGTAAGTGACGCGTTTGCTCTGGTCATGGGAGACGGTCGTTTCCGCCTCCTGCTTCAGCGTGGACAATAATTTTGTACCCTGCAGGATCGCCAGTGCGGTACGCAATTGCTTCAATTGCTGGTAGCCGGAAATATGCAATGCCGTGGAGTCATTCATCAGTGCAGCCTTGAAAAACCATTACAGCACCTGTATCTGACAGGTGGAAAAATATTCATTTTACTGAATAAGCGCCTGACAAGGTAGCTTGATCGCAATACAG
>JAJRWJ010000096.1 GCA_024276805.1 Gammaproteobacteria bacterium | reverse complement strand
TCAAGTCGATGAGTCAGGAACTCAGTGATTATTTCGAGTATTCAGTGGGTTCTCTGGAAACGATACAGAATGGCCTGAATGAAGTATTGCTGGCCCAGGGGTTTCAGGATATCACCGGACAAATCATTCGCCGGGTCATCGATCTGGTGCATAATCTGGAAAACAGCATGGTGGAATTGATCCGCATTTCCGGAGGCATCGCAGCCCGGGAAGAACAGGTCAGGACGCCTGATTTGCCAGGGCCGGTCGTTCCAGGCGTCGATGATCAGGAAGGTGATACCGCCTCCAGTCAGGATGAAGTCGATGACCTTTTATCCAGTCTTGGTTTCTAAGGAAAACAGTAATGGCGATCGATCTGGAAGATGAGATTCTACAGGACTTCCTGATAGAAGCCGGTGAAATCCTCGACTTGCTCGGCGAACAGCTGGTCGAACTCGAGCAGTCACCGCAGGACTACGAATTGCTCAACGCCATTTTTCGCGGCTTTCATACCGTCAAGGGCGGGGCTGGCTTTTTGGCCATCGAACCGCTGGTTCACATCTGCCATCAGGCGGAAGACATCTTCAATGTACTCCGGCAGGGAGACCGGCAGGTGACGGCCGAATTGATGGATGTCATCCTGCTGGTGCTGGATGTGGTCAACGGCATGTTCGAGCAGATCCGCGCTGGAGAGGATCCGGACGAAGCGGATCCCAAGCTGCTGGCGGCGCTTGCAGTCTTCAATAGTCCGCAAGCAGGTGATCAGCCGTCTGCCGCCGAAGCGCCGCGACAGCCAGCGGAACAGGAGCCGCTGGCGGACATCGTCGGGCAGGAGTTCGATGCGATGCTGGACGATGCGCTGCAAGACGCTAAGGACATGACCGCCACCCCGGTGACGGAACAGCAGGGCGACGAAATCACCGAGCAGGAATTCGAGGATCTGCTGGATGAATTGCATGGCAAGGGGAAATTCTCAATACAGCCGGAAGGCACATCCGAAGCCGAACATGCAGCACCGGCAGATGATCAAATCACCGAACAGGAATTTGATGACTTACTGGACCAGCTGCATGGCAAGGGCAGGTTTTCAAATGCAGCAGACGGCGGAGCTGAACAAGCCTCTGAAGATTCCCAGCTAATTGCAGACGGCAGCGATGAAATCAGCGAGGATGAGTTCGATGAATTGTTGGACAAACTGCACGGCAAGGGTAAGTTTTCCCAGCTGCCCCGGCAGCAGGAGACAGTAACGGCACAAGCATCTGCGGCAAAACCAGCCAGGCAGGAAGTCAAAGCCCCTGCAGTCCAAGCGACGACGCAAACGCCTGAAACCAGCCCGCAACAGGTCACTGCCGGGGCGCTGGCGACAAAGCCCGGCGGCGCTGACAAACCGAAGCCCGCGGAAAAGAAAACCGGTAAAAGCGCGGCACCTGCAACGGAAACGACGGTGCGTGTCGACACCCAGATTCTCGACGATATCATGAACATGGTCGGGGAGCTGGTGCTGGTCAGAAACCGCTTTCAGACCCTGCGTACGGCGGCGGACGATGAACAGATTTCCAAAGCCGTGGCAAACCTGGATGTGGTGACCGCGGATCTGCAGCTGGCGGTGATGAAAACCCGCATGCAGCCGATCAAGAAAGTCTTTGGCAGGTTTCCCCGGGTGGTCAGGGATCTGGCAAGAAACCTGAACAAAGAGATCACACTGGAATTACAGGGTGAAGACACCGACCTCGATAAAAATCTCGTGGAGGCCCTGGCGGATCCCCTGGTCCATCTGGTCAGAAATTCTGTCGATCACGGCATCGAACTGCCGGATGTCCGGGAGGCGGCGGGCAAGCCAAGAACCGGGATGGTGGTGCTGACGGCCTCACAGGAGGGGGATCACATACAATTGACCATCGAGGACAATGGTCAGGGCATGGACCCGGATGTGCTACGCAACAAAGCCGTGGAAAAGGGTTTGATGGACGAGGAGACGGCGAGCCGTCTGGATGACAAGGAATGTTTCAATCTGATCTTTGCCCCGGGTTTTTCCACCAAGACGGAAATTTCCGATGTCTCGGGCAGAGGCGTCGGTATGGATGTCGTGAAGACCCGCATCTCACAAATGAATGGCACGGTGGACATCGACTCCCGGAAAGGCAGGGGCACAGTGATCAGCATCAAGGTGCCGTTGACACTGGCGATTATGCCCACGCTGATGGTCAAATTGTCTGATCAGGCCTTTGCCCTGCCGTTGGCCAGCGTGCTGGAGATACTGGACCTGGATCTGCGTCGCACCAATGTCGTCGATGGTCAGATGTGTGTGGTGGTCAGGGAAAAAGCGCTGCCATTGTTCTACCTCAGGGAATGGCTGGTGCAGGGTCAGGCCATGCCCGCCGATCCGGGTCACCATGGTCATGTCGTGGTGGTCAATGCCGGTGGCAGACATGTCGGCTTTGTCGTCGATCAGCTGATCGGGCAGGAGGAGGTTGTGATCAAACCTCTCAGTGCCAAGCTGCAGGGCATCGATGGTCTGGCCGGAGCGACCATTACCGGTGATGGCAGGATTGCCCTGATTCTGGATGTGCCTGGGTTGATGAAAAGATATGTGGTGTAGTCAGGGCTGTTTTCATGGGCGCGGGCAGGTCGGCAATTCTCTGTGTGGACTAGTCATTTGCCAGGTTGTGCTGACGGTGAATAGACAATGACTATCCGCATACTGGTTGTCGATGATTCCCGCTTCATGTGTTCCAGGATTGCCAATATTCTGGAGTATGACAAGGATTTGCGGGTGATAGGGACCGCCGGCAATGGCCGTGAAGCGATCGATAAAATTGCCAGCCTCGAGCCGGATGTGGTGACCATGGATGTGGAAATGCCGGTGATGGATGGGATTACCGCGGTTGCGGAAATCATGCGTGAAACGCCTGTACCGATATTGATGTTTTCCGCTTCGACTCACGCAGGCGCCCAATCCACGCTGGATGCCCTGGAGGCAGGCGCTGTGGATTTTTTACCCAAGCAGCTGGATGAAATCGATGGTGACCGGGAAAAGGCCAAGCATCTGTTACGCAGCCGGGTGCGGGTGGTGGCGATGCAGGCAGCGAAACTCAAGGCGCGAGCACAGGGAAAACGGCTGCGCCATGCCAGGCCAGATACGAAACTGCCAGCCGCCAGGCAGGCAGCCCTTGACAATCATGCACGTACGCCGATAGAAAAATTCCGGCTGCTGACCATCGTCGCATCGACTGGCGGGCCGGTGGCCATACAGAAAATCCTGACCCAGATTCCCAAACAGTGCTCCATACCCGTGCTGCTGGTCCAGCATATGCCCGGTAAATTTACCCGAAGCTTTGCTGCACGTCTGGATCAGTTGTGCGCAATCAAAGTCAAGGAGGCGGAACACGGAGATCCGTTGCTGCCTGGCCAGGCACTGCTGGCGCCCGGCGGCATGCAGATGGAGATCAGGGGCGGCATCAATAAACAGATAACCCTGCGGGAAAAAACCGTCGCGGAATTGTACAGTCCCTGTGCCGACATTACCCTGAGCTCCATCGCCAGGCATTTTCCAGGACAGACTCTGACGGTCATCCTGACGGGTATGGGGGCCGATGGCGCGCAGGGCGCAGTACAATTGAAACGGGGAGGATCCAGGGTTTGGGCTCAGAATGAGCAGAGCTGTACGATCTATGGAATGCCCAAGGCCGTGGTAGATGCCCAGCTGGCCGACCGGGTTTACAGTCTGGATAAAATCGCCAGCGAATTCAAGAAAATAAACTGATGGATATTTTAAGTGTCTTGGGTGTCATGGTTGGCATCGGCGCAATTCTTGGAGGCAATCTGCTCGATGGCGGTCACGTCAATGCCCTGTTGAACGGACCGGCTTTCGTGATCGTCGTGGGGGGGACTCTGGGCGCGATTTTTCTGCAGTTCTCACCCGCGACCTTTATGCATGCCATCAGGATGTCCATATGGATCGTCAGGCCGGAAAAAATCGATCTGCAGAGACAGATAACAAAAATTGTGCAATGGAGCACCCTGGCGCGCAAGGAGGGGCTGTTGGGTCTGGAGACGGTGATCGACAAGGAGCATGATCCGGTTGCCTTGAAGGGTCTGCAACTGCTGGTGGATGGCAATGAGCCGGAAGTGATACGGGACAGCCTGGAGGTCGAACTGGGTACCCGACTACATCTGGAAATGCAGGCGGCCAGAGTGTTCGAGGCAATGGGCGGGTATTCACCGACCATCGGCATCATCGGTGCGGTAATGGGTCTGATTCACGTCATGCAGAATCTCTCCGATCCCGGCCTGCTGGGAGCCGGCATAGCGACGGCCTTTGTCGCGACTATCTATGGGGTAGGTTTTGCCAATCTGTTGTTTTTGCCCATGGCCAACAAGTTGAAGTCGCGGATCCAGGCCTTGTCTCATGCCAGGGATATGCTTGCCGAGGGCATCACTTCCATTGCCGAAGGAGAAAATCCCAGAAACATAGAACTGAAACTGTCCGGTTTTCTCTCCGAGTATGCACGATGAGGGGGGGCGAGCGGATGCGTCGTCGGGATAAAAGCATTGTCGAACATACCGAAAATCATGATCGCTGGCTGGTGTCCTATGCTGATTTCATCACCCTGCTGTTTGCTTTTTTCGTGGTCATGTATTCCATCTCCTCGGTCAATGAAGGCAAGTACCGGGTCTTGTCACGGTCCCTGGACAGCGCCTTCGAGATCATGGACAA
The DNA here is from genome assembly GCA_024276805.1 of Gammaproteobacteria bacterium. Taxonomy (GTDB): domain Bacteria; phylum Pseudomonadota; class Gammaproteobacteria; order Methylococcales; family Methylomonadaceae; genus JANEMG01. The sequence continues at coordinate 9,194 of JAJRWJ010000096.1, read as the reverse complement.
GACCAACAAACCCATACAGATCGGCGAACCGGCTGCTTCCTTCGACCCGATACAAATTGCCACTTCGGCAGCGCAGCGCAAGACCGATCAACAGCTTACCGATGAAATAAGAGAGGAGCGGCAGAGACTGGGCAGAATTTCCGAGCAATTTGAAGAGGTGCTCGAACCCTATATCGACAAGCAGTTGATCAGTGTCAAGCGCAATGATTTCTGGGTGGAACTGGAAATGAAGAGCCGCATGCTGTTTTCCAGCGGGGAGGCTGATCTGGCGGACAGTGCGCTGCCGGTATTGAAAAAAATAGCGGAAATTTTCAGGGAGGTGCCCAATGTCATCTATGTCGAGGGACATACCGACGATATTCCCATCGAAACCGTCGAATTTCCTTCCAACTGGGACTTGTCCGCAGCCAGGGCCGCCAGCGTGGTCAAGCAGCTCACCAAGCTGGGAATCAGTCCTGGCAGACTGGCGGCTGTGGGTTATGGCGAATTTCACCCGATTGCCGACAACAGGGTGGAGGAGGGGCGTTTCAACAATCGCAGAGTGGTGCTGGTTTTGATGTCGCAGGCGCTGGCCCGGTATGGGGTGGAGGATGGCGAGCGCAACAAGTTGCTTGGGCGACCTGTCGGACCGGGTCAAACCTTGAGCCGCCTGAAATGAAGATCTGGACGGTTTCCAATCAAAAGGGCGGGGTGGGCAAGACCACGTCGGTGATCACCCTAGCCGGGTTGCTGTCATCGTGGGGATTCAGGACGCTGGTGGTGGATCTCGATCCGCATGGCTCACTGACCAGTTATTTCAAAATGAACCCGGAGGCTCTGGACAGCAGTGTCTATAATCTGTTCCACGATGCCGGACGCAACAATAGCCGCTGCGATCCGGAACCCTATATTGCCGCCACAGAGTTTGACAATCTTGCCATTCTACCTGCGTCGACGGCCATTGCCACGCTGGACAGACAGGTGGCAGCCCTGCAGGACATGGGGTTGGTGATTGCCAGGGCACTGGAAAAAATTTCCCGTCGCTACGACTATGCCATCATCGACAGCCCGCCCATGCTGGGGGTGTTGATGATCAATGCCCTGGCTGCCTGTGAGCATCTGTTGATACCGGTGCTGGCGGAATTTCTGGCGCTGCAGGGCCTGGAAAGAATGCTGCATACACTGCAGATGATCTTTCATTCCAGGAAGCGGGCGCCGGACTATACCATCGTTCCGACCATGTTCGACCGGAGAACCCGGGCCGCACGGGAAAGTTTGCAGCAACTGCGGAAAAATCATCCCGGGCATGCCTGGCAAGCCGTGATTCCTGTCGATACCAAGCTGAGAGAGGCCAGTCAGGCGGGGCTGCCAGGACCAATGTATGCGCCGAATTCCAGAGCCGTGGAAGCCTACGCGGAATTACTGGAATTCCTGCTCGCGGAAAGGCATCATCCGTCCGGACAAGCGGTGACAGGCTGATGGCGACAGTGGCGGGAGAGGACAGTCAGGTATTGCAGCAGCAGCTGGCACTGGATGTCTATCTGCAAAATCTGCTGGAGGAAATACCTGGCGATACGTCGCGGGACAATAGCCACCCGGAGCCGGAGCCGGAGCCGGAGCCAGCGCTGGCTGTCACGGCAGAGCCAATAATACCGGAGAGTCGCGGGCCAGCAGCGTCGCTGCGTCAGTCTGCCGTACCTGGACAGTCGGCTGTGAGCGGTAAGGCGTCTGTGGTTGAGCAAAACAGGGCTTTGGCTGTCATGCCGGCATGGGCGCAAAAGGAATTTCTGGCGCTTTTTTTTCGCGTTGGCAAACTGCTTCTGGCGACGCCGTTGTGTGATTTGCAGCATATGCGCAAAATGCCGGAGAAGCTGGGACGTGTTCCCGGGCAGTCGTCATGGTTTCTGGGGTTGATGGAAGATCAGGGGCGCCAGGTAGGCATTCTGGATACCGGACAGCTGCTGTTTGCCAGTCACCGGGGCGCTGTGCAAAATTGCCAGAGCCGGGATTATGCCAGGATACTCGTTGTTCATGGCAAAAAATGGGCTCTGGCATGTGATGAGGTGTTGTCCATCTCCCGGCTGCCTTCCGAGAAAGTGCGCTGGCGAACGCGGCGGCAGAACCGGCCCTGGCTGATCGGCACGTTGACTGAAGAGCTGATAGCCGTCATCGATATCGATCAGCTGCTGCTGCAAACGAAGATCGAATGAAAGTTTTTGAGTGTGGTGAATGGAAATGAGTGAAATAGAAGAGAAACAGAGCGACCCGATCATGCAATGGGTGACTTTTCGGCTGGGTGAGGAAAAATATGGCATCAATGTCATGCAGGTTCAGGAGGTGCTGCGTGTCAGCGAAATTGCCCCGGTTCCGGGTGCGCCCCCCTATGTCCTCGGCATTATCAATCTGCGCGGCAATGTCGTGACCGTGATTGATACGCGTAACCGGTTTGGCCTGCTACCCAAAGAGACCGATGATGCCTCGCGCATCGTCATTATTGAAACGGCGAAGCATATCATCGGTATTCTGGTGGACAGGGTCGCCGAAGTGGTTGAAATGCGTTCTTCCGAAATGGAGACCGCGCCCAACGTGGGCAATGAGGAGAGTTCGAAAGATATCCAGGGTGTGACCAGCCGCAATAATGAATTACTGATCCTGGTGGATCTGAATAAATTCCTGAGCGATGAAGAAAAGGCCGAACTGGATTTGTTTTGAGTCGTTCTGTCCGGGTACAGAGTGGATGCCATGAAAATAAAACCGGTGGCGACAGTTTATGCGCTGCAAAAAACCAAAAAGGTCAGGCAGAGGGAACCGCGCCCTGAACAGCGGCAGGACCAGAATTCACGCGATCAGAATAAACAGCAGGGTGATACCCATATCGATGAAATTGTCTGACAGGCTGCACGGCAATATCGTATACTCTCCGCATGTTGATTGTTAGTATTTCGGTGTGTCATTTTTTGTCGGGGGCAAGGCGAAAAACCACCGCTGTAGCCACTCTACAGCAAGATTTTTCAACGCGTCCATTGGCAAAAAAGCAAATTATGGCGCTGATGTGATGTGTGGAGAGTATATATACAGGGCCTTGTGTCGTAACCAATATTGCTCCGATTCTGTATGGTGATGTCTATCAATCTTTTGATCCTGGTTTTTGCAGTCGTTGTCAATAGCTGTCTGCTGGTGTGGCTGCTGCTGGAGCACAGGCGCCTGCAGCGTGAGCATCGGGCGTTGCGCGATTTTGTACAGCGCAACAACCAGGATATCGCCGGTTTGTGCTCCGCGGCTGTCAGCGTCGATAAGCATTTGCGGAGTAATGCTCAGCAGATACTCGAACTGCTGGACAAGATCGGCCACGAACAGCACACAGGGCATGAACAGCCTGACCAGCCTTATCGTCATGCCATTCAGAGCGCCAGGAGTGGCGCAGATATCGACGAGTTGATTCAGGACTATGGCTTGAGCCACGACGAAGCGGTGCTGTTGATAAGGCTGCATGTGGCGGCGCATAATTGATCTGGCACAGCGTCTTTGTAAGCGGTGCTGTTTGCTCGAATTGAAATCTGGATTCCATCTGGGCGTTGAACAAAATCATCCTGTGACCCGTCTCGTCTACCCTTGCGAAGAAAATCAATTTCAGGCGGAACATGCCCAGTTGCTGCTGGACAGCTATCGTCGGCTGACCGGTAAGGCACTGCTCAGGGAAACAGTGGATACAGTGCAGGCCGCGCAACAGCTGTTTCAAGCGCCTTTCGCGGTGCTTTCCCATGATACCCAGGCCGATCCGGTTTTCAATTACGCCAATCTCACGGCATTGGCGCTGTTTGGCTTTTCCTGGAATGAATTTACCACTTTGCCATCACGAATGTCGGCAGAGCCTGTCGATCGGACGGAACGAAAGAAATTGCTGCAGGCAGTCGCGGCAAAAGGCTTTGTTGAAAATTACCGTGGAATACGGATCACCAAACAGGGTGTCAGATTTCAGATACTCGATGCCGTGGTCTGGAATCTCTATGATGCAGGAGGTGTCTATCGGGGACAGGCGGCCTGCATCGAGCAATGGCGGATACTGTCATGATCTACTCACCAGGTCGCAGGCAAATGGCTTGACGTTCATTTTGCAGCGCCGACAATTTTTCTGATGTTGCAATTCCAGCAAGTGCAGGAACGCCGCTTCCATGCTCCAAGCCTCAATATCCCTGCTGGCTCCAGGATGACAAAATTAGCCAGCGAATATCTATAAATCCAGGTCGATGCGTTCGGTCATGCTGCGCAGCCGTCTGGCAACCTGCTCTATTATTTCCACGGCTTCCAGCAACTCTTTGGATAGCGCTTCGCGAACGATCTGCTGCAGTTCATGAAATTCAGCGTCGCTGATATGGGCGCGGGCTTCAGTGCTGATATTGTCTCTGAATATTGCCACAACTTTGGCGGCCAATTGTTCATTATTGCTCATTTTGTTTCTTTAAGCTGTTGCCTGTAAAGTCATTTCCTGATATTTGCTGTTTCCGGCAGTAGTGATGCATCGGGAGGCGGCTAAGCGGAAACGTCCGCCAGCCGGAGGGCTGTGCTTTCCCGCCAAAATCAATTGATTAATTACCAGACAATTTCTATACTTTGTTGGTTGGAATCTATAAACACCCAGCCATGGGATGTTTATTCATAATCGATGGCTTGGGGCTATCGATTATGTCGGCACATCCGTATGCCGGTGTAGTTCTTGTCATTGATGGACAGGAGCTACTTAAACGATTATTTGTACTCTTCGCATGGCAATTTTCAGCACTTCGGTGGTTCAGTTGTTGTCGATGGCAAGGCGAAAAAACGCCGCTGTAGCAATCTACAGCAAGATTTTTCAACGTAGCCATCGGCAGAAAAGGGGCTGCCGGGGTGATGATGTCATGTGCGGAGAATATACACCGTTCGATCGATCCTGGTCGCGGCAGTAATCGCACAGTCGGACCCGGCAAGGCAAAATACCACAGTCCATGATAACAGTTAAGGACCGACAGGAACAGCGACTGTGGCTTGCCTGCTCTGCGATGTCATGCACAAGCCATTGCTCCAGGATGTTTGTTTATCCGGAAGATCCTTGACAATGACTGACTTATACTGTTTGCCAAGCAAACCTGGACTGTACAATTGAAGCATAGTGAAGAGCTTTTTCGCGAGCTGGTGGATACCTCTCCGGACTGGATGTGGGAAGTTGACCTCAATGCCGTGTATACCTATGCCGGTCCACAGTGCCTGGAGATGCTCGGCTACCTGCCTGATGAATTGATCGGCAAGACCCCTTTCGATCTGATGTCGGAGCCGGAGGCCGAGCGCGTCGCGGCAATATTTCAGGATATCGTCGCCCAAAGAAGTCCTTTCAAAAATCTGGAAAATACCAGTCTGCACCGCGATGGTCATGCGGTGATCCTGGAAAGCAGTGGCACACCTTTTTTCGATGCCGACGGTGCATTGCTCGGTTACCGGGGCATCGACCGGGACATCAGCCATCGCAGGAAAGCCGAACAGGCGCTGCAGGTGACGCAGCAACGCTATCAGGCATTGATCGATTTTGCCCCCGAGGCGCTGATGATTCTCGACGCGGCCAAAACACGCTTTGTCGATGCCAATAAAAAAGCACTGGCGCTACTTCATATGACCAAAGAGCACCTGCTGCAAACAGGCCCAGTGGAAATCAGCCCGACAAGACAGCCCGATGGCAGTCTCAGTGCCGCCAAGGCAAAACAGTATATTGCCGAAGCCATCGCCACGGGAACGACGACCTTTGAATGGCTGCACCTGGACAGCCAAGGCAAGGTCATTCCCTGCGAAATCACGCTATCCAGCATACCTTCCCGCGAAGGGCAAAATATTCTCTGCGTCAGCTTGCACGACATGACGCAGATCAAGTCCACTCAAGCCAGGGAGGCCTGTCTGGGCCGCATCATCGATAATTCGTTGAATGAAATCTATATCTTCGATGCGGAAACGCTGCTGTTTCTCGAAGTCAATCGCGGCGCCCGGAAAAACCTGGGTTATACGTTGGCTGAGCTGCGGCGAATGACGCCGCTGGACCTGAAGCCGGAGTTCAGCAAGGCGGGCTTTGAAGAGCTGGCGCGGCCGCTGAAAAACCGTGCACGGGAAATACTGGTGTTCGAGACTGTGCACAAACGCAAGGATGGATCCCTGTACACCGTCGAGGTGCATCTGCAGCTGATTTACTATGGTGCAAAACCGGCCTTTGTGGCAATCATTCTGGATATCACCGAGCGCATTAAATCCCGGGAGGCGCTGCGAAAAAGCGAGGAGAATCTGTCCATCACCCTGAATTCCATCGGCGATGCGGTCATCGTTACCGACAGACGGCGCAAGATAGTGCGCATGAACCCGGTCGCTGAACAATTGACCGGCTGGACGCTGGCCGAAGCCCAAAGCCAGGAACTGGAAAGCGTTTTTCACATCATCAATGCCCATACCGGGAAAAAGGCGTCGAATCCGGTCGAGGAAGTTTTTGCCAACGGTAAAATCGTCGCTCTTTCCAACGATACGGCATTGCTGACCAGAAGTGGCGAGGAGAAACAGATCGCCGACAGCGCAGCGCCAATTATCGATCAACAGGGCAACATCACCGGGGTCATTCTGGTATTTCAGGATATCACCCGGCAATATCGAATCCAGAAGGCCCTGCGGCAAAGTAATGAACGATTTTTGGCATTTACCGAGGCGATGCCCAACATCGGCTTTGTTCTCGATGAGGACGGCCGCTATCTCGAAGTCTACGGAGCGGAAGAAACGCTGCTCTATCGGCAACCGGAACGACTGCTCGGTCATTCTGTGACAGATGTGCTGCCCCGGGGGTCTGCACAGGAAATCCTGAGGGCAATACGCCGCACCCTGGACACAGGAAAAACTCAAATCTTCGAGTACCAGATGGACGTTCCCGCTGGTAGCGTGACTTTCGAGGGGCACATCGCGGTGATGCATACAGAGCCCGGTGAAAAGCGCAAAGTGGTCTGGATAGCGCGGAATATTTCCAGACGGAAAAAGATGGAGCTGGAGCTGCGCACCAGCGAAGCCCGTCTCAAGGAAGCCCAGCATATTGCCCAGCTCGGCAGCTGGGAACTGTTGATCGAAAGCCAGCGGCTGATCTGGTCGGATGAAATTTACCGGATTTTTGAAATTGACACCAAGCTAGTCGATCTCAACTATCAGACATTCCTGCAACGGGTACATCCGGAAGACCGGATCATGGTACAAAATGCCTATCAACAATCGCTGGTCAACAAAACTCCCTATGAACTCGTACACCGGCTGCTGATGCCCGACGGGCGCATCAAATACATACAGGAAAAGTGCCGCACTTTCTATGACCGCAACGGCCAGGCGGTACGTTCGCTGGGCACGGTGCAGGACATCTCCGAACGCAAGCTTGCCGAACTGGCATTAATCGAAAGTGAACAGCGTTTCCGGGAACTGTTTGAACAAATGCCCAACATTGCCGTACAGGGTTATGATCAGCAGGGAATAGTGATTTTCTGGAACAGGGCCAGCAGCAGACTCTATGGTTATCAGGAAATGGAGGCCCTGGGCAGACAAATCTGGGAGCTGATCATTCCTTCCGCAAGGCAGGTTGCTGTGCGGCAGGCGATTCATGATTTTGCCGCGCATGACCGGCAGATTCCCGCCGGAGAATTGCATCTGCAACGCAGGGACGGTTCGGTGGTGCCGGTTTTTGCCAGCCATGTCAAGCTGGTCAATACCAATGGCGAGGCGGAAATATACAGCATCAATATCGATCTGACAGCCACCAAAAAAGCCCAGGCCGAAATAGAACAGCTCGCCTACTATGATCCGTTGACCGCGCTGCCCAACCGGCGCCTGTTTCTGGATCGCCTGTCCCAGGAACAGGCCGCAGAGGAACGCCATCGACAGACTGGCGCCGTGCTGTTCATGGATCTGGACAATTTCAAAACGCTCAACGATGCTCTCGGACATCGCGCCGGCGATGCACTGTTGCAGCAGGTTGGCATGCGCATGCTTGCCCAGCTGCGCAAGGAGGATACCATTGCCAGGTTGGGTGGCGATGAGTTCGTGGTGCTGCTCAAGGAGCTGGATCACGATCCACAGACTGCGGCCAGGCATGCACAGCTGGTTGCCGAAAAAATCCAGGCTGCGCTGTGCCTGCCCTATCAACTCGACAGGCATGAACATTTCATCACCACCAGCATTGGCATCAGCCTGTTCCCGGAAAAAAACGATTCCCCGGAAGCCATACTCAAGCAGGCGGATACGGCCATGTACAAGGCCAAGGAAGCAGGCCGCAATGCCATCCGCTTCTTTCATCCCAGCATGCAAGTCGCCGCCGATGCCCGTCTGGTGCTGGAAAAGGATCTCCGCCGCGCGCTGCAGCAGCAGCAATTGTCGCTGTACTATCAGCCGCAGCTGGATATCAAGGGTACAATCATCGGTGCCGAAGCGCTGCTGCGCTGGCGCCATCCGGAAAAGGGACAAATTTCTCCGGGCCATTTCATTCCGGTCGCCGAGGAAACAGGCCTGATTATTCCGCTCGGCAAATGGATTGTGGAAAGCGCCTGTCAACAGTTGAAAAAATGGCAGGAACGGCAACTGATCGAGCAATTTCATCTGGCCGTGAATGTCAGCCCCAGGCAGTTTCGTCAGCCGGATTTTGTCGAACTGATCAAAAACAGCATCCAGACGGCAAACATTCAACCCAGCCATCTGACCCTGGAACTCACAGAGACGGTAGTTATCGACAACATTGCCGATACTATCGAGAAAATGCAGGCGCTGAAGGCCATCGGTGTGAGTTTTCCATGGATGATTTTGGCACCGGCTATTCATCGCTGGCCTATCTACGGCAACTGCCTCTGGACCAGCTGAAAATCGATCAGACATTCGTTCAGGAAATCAGCAACGATGTACAGGATGAAATTATCGTCGAAACCATTATTTCCATGGGCAGACTGCTGGGGCTGGAGGTCATCGCCGAAGGCGTGGAGACAGCGGCCCAGCAGCAGTTCCTTGCAGACAAGGGCTGCTCCATGTATCAGGGGTATTATTTCGGTAAACCGGTTCCCTCGGAGCAGTTCACCAAGCTGTTGGAGAATAGCAGGTTTTACAGCTGATCTCCCCGGTTTCGGACGCTGATACCCTGTCATTCCGACGGCAGGAGGAATCCTGAACTTGCCGGCACTATCGATGGCCACGAG
>JAJRWJ010000095.1 GCA_024276805.1 Gammaproteobacteria bacterium | reverse complement strand
GCCCCTGTCCTCTTCCTCGGCGACGGTGCTGACACTGGGTCTGCGTTCCGACCGGATCAGCCTGATGCAGCTGCGCAGCCTGGTGGACTGGAGTATCGCCCCGCGCCTGCTGGCCGTGCCCGGGGTTGCCGATATCAATGTCTTCGGTGGCGAAATCATGCAGCTGCAGATCCAGCTCCGTCCAGCGCAGCTGCTGCGCTTCGATCTCTCGGTCGAGGAAGTCATCGCCGCAGCCAACAGCGCTGTCGAGACCCAGGGCGGTGGTTTTCTGGAAAACGACAATCAGCGCTTCACGCTGCAGATTACCGGCCAGCCGAAGACTCCGGAGCAATTCCGGCGCGTGCTTGTCAAGAGCCGCCAGGGCAGACACCTGACCCTCGGCGATGTCGCGGACATCCACTACGCGGCCGAACCGCCGATCGGCGCAGCGCAGATCATGGGCAAACCCGGCATCGTGTTGATGGTCATCGGGCAATACGGCGCCAACACGCTTTCCGTCTCCCGGGCCACCGAACGGGCGCTGCAGGAATTTTCCACCATTTTCGAAAAGCAGGGCATCCAGTTTCACGCGCATCTGTTCCGCCCGGCGGACTATATCGAAACCTCCATCGACAACCTGGTCGGTCATTTGCTGATTGGCGGCGTTCTGGTCGTGCTGGTGCTGTATATTTTTCTGTACAACTTCCGCACCGCCTTCATCTCCGCGCTGGCCATTCCGCTGTCGCTGATCAGCGCCGCCATCGTGCTGCTGGATTCCGGGGTCAATCTGAATATCATGGTGCTGGGTGGACTGGCCATCGCCCTGGGTGAAGTCGTCGACGATGCCATTATCGATACCGAAAATATCTTCCGCCGCCTGCGCGAAAATCGACTCGCCAGCCATCCCCTGCCAGCCGCGGAAGTGGTCTTCCGGGCATCGATGGAAGTGCGCAGCTCCGTGGTCTACGCAAGCTTCATCGTGAGCCTGGTATTCGTCCCGCTGTTGACCCTGTCCGGCGTCACCGGCCGGCTGTTCGCGCCGCTGGGATTCTCCTATATCCTGGCCATACTGATGTCGCTGCTGGTGGCGCTGACGGTAACGCCGGCGCTGTGCTACGCGTTGCTGGGCAAGAGTACCGCCGCCACCGGGGAGCCACCGCTGATCAGAGCCAGCAAACCGGTCTACCGCGCCTTTCTGGAGAAAATTGCCGGGCATCCCAGGCCGGTGATCGCCGGCAGCGTGATGGTCTTTCTGCTCTGCGGCCTGATCCTGAGCAGCCTGGGCAGCAAATTTCTGCCACGGCTGCGCGAAGGCCACTATATCGTACACACCGCCAGCATCCCCGGCACGTCGCTGCGCGAATCCATACGCATCGGCAGCCACCTGACGAAGCTCTTTCTGGACATTCCAGGCGTGCAGTCGGTCTCACAGTGGGCCGGCCGGGCAGAGCGGGGAGCCGATGTCTACGGCAGTCATTACAGCGAATATGAAGTCCGTCTGCAGCCCATGTCCGGCGCCAGGCAACAAAAGGTGCTGGATGCGCTGCGCGGCATTCTCGATGACTTCCCGGGGATTCGCTATGAAGCGAATACCTTCCTCACCGAACGCATCGATGAAACCATCTCCGGTTATACATCCCCGGTGGTGGTGAATATCTATGGCAATGATCTGAACCGCATCGACGCCAAGGCCCGCGCCATTGCCGCAATCATGCGGACCATTCCTGGCGCCACCGATATTCAGCTGCGTTCGCCGCCGGCAACGCCGCTGCTGCAGATCGAATTGCAACCTGCACAAATGCTCTTCCGGGGTATCCACACCGATCAGGTAATCAACACGGTAAAAGCAGCCTATGCCACGCAGACAGTGGGCAAAAAACACCAGGGCAGCCACATCTACGATATTGCCGTGACGCTCGCCCCGGCATTGCGCAGCAAACCGGAGCTGCTCGGCCAGCTGCCGCTGCGCAGCGACGACGGCAAGCTGATCAGACTGGACCAGGTTGCCGAAATCCATCAAACCGCGAGCCGCTACAATATCCTGCATCGCGGCGCCCGACGCCTGCAGACCATCACCTGCAATGTGCAGGGAAGAGACCTGGATTCCTTTGTCCGGGAACTGCGCCGCACGGTGCGGGAAAAAATTGACTTCGATGCCGGCAGCTACCCGGAATATACCGGAGCTGCAATCGAACAGGGCAGGGCCCGCGAAGACCTGGTCCTGCATTCCCTGCTGGCCGGCAGCGGCGTGCTGGTGTTGATCTATATCGCCTTGGGTAGCCTGCGCAGCCTGCTCATCAGCCTGGTCAACCTGCCCTTCTCGCTGGCCGGCGGAGTCATTGCCATACTGATCACCGGCGCGACACTGTCGGTAGGCACGGTGGTCGGCTTCATCACGCTGTTCGGCATCACCGTGCGCAACAGCATCATGCTGATTTCCCATTGCCGGCGCCTGACGGAAATCGATGCCAGGCCGTGGTGCCTGGAAACCGTCATCCAGGGCGCTCAGGAACGCCTGCCGTCGATTTTGATGACCGCCCTGGTCACGGCGCTGGCGATGCTGCCGATCGCCCTGAACAGCGACAACCCGGGGCGGGAAATCATGGGCCCCATGGCGGCCATCATCATCGGCGGGCTGGCCTCATCGACGCTGTTGAATCTGTTGTTTCTGCCCACCGTGCTGCTGCGCTATGGGCGCTTCAATCTGCACAAACAGCCGTCAGCACCCGGAAAACCGGAATGAAATCGACGGCTATACGGAAAAACTTTCGCCGCAGCCGCAGGTTCCGGTGACATTGGGATTGTTGAAGCGAAACGCCTCATTGATGCCTTCCTTGCGGTAATCCAGCTCGATACCCTCCAGGAATTGCAAATCCTTTTCACTGACCACGACTTTCACGCCATGCTGCTCGAAGACGGCATCGCTTTCTTCCAGGTCATCGGCATAGGCCAGGGTATAGGCGTATCCCGAACAACCCGACTTCTTCACGCCCAACTTCAAGCCCAGGCCCTTGCCTCTTTTCTGCAGCTGCCTGGCAATCTGCCGGGCGGCACTTTCGGTAACTGCAACTGACATATTTTTACTCTCTTGACAATTCTAATGTTCAAACAAACCGTTGTTCCCACGCTGAGCGTGGCATCGATCAAAAAAAATTACTCTGGCAGAATAAAAAAATCCGGCACAGTGCGTTTGTTATTGTTATAACACAACAGCAAAACGTTAGCGATCCGCCGCGGAGAATTCAGCAGCATCATTGCTCTGCAGATCCACGCACCGACGCCATGGTTATTTGTTTGCGCAGGCCATTTTCCCGCAACTGCTCCGCCGCCCTCTTGTCCGCTCCGGAAGGCAGCGCCATATCCGCCCGCTTGATCCAGGCATCGATATCGTTCCAGACCACTTCCGCCTGGCAGTCGCGCAACAGCATATGATAACCATTCTGGTAGAAGGCGACAGTTTTGCCGGTTTCGCGGGTTTGCAAAAAGCCCTGTAAAAACCGGAAGGTTGCCTGCCGGGGGATAATCTCGTCTTTTTCACCCACCAGCAGCAAGCTTTTTGTCGTCAACTGCGCGGCATCGGCAGCCGCGGCATCCATCAAATTGGTCAACCCGTATATGGTTTCCACGCGGGTTTCCTTGATCACCAGCGGATCCCGGCTGAATGCCCTGAGCATTTCGATGTTGTCCGATGCCTGCACCTGGACGCTTTCTCCGGTCAGCGTCAACCATGGCAGGGAATGCGCCATGGACCAGAGCACAAAGCGCTGATACCAGGGCATGGTCGATCTTGCCCAAACCGCCGGAGCCACCAATATCACCCCATCCACCAGGGCATCATCGTCCCTGCTCATGGCCACGATGGTCACCGCGGCGCCCATGCTGACGCCCAGCACATAGACCGGCAATGCCGGATATCTTGCCTTGAGCAATTGCACGAACAGGCGCAGATCATCGGCATAGGCATCCACACCGGCCCAAAGTCCGCGCCCGGGAGCGCCGCCAAAGCCGCGCTGGTCATAGGCATAGCTGGCGATGCCCCGTTGCTGCAGATAACTGCCAGGCAACTGGAAGAAATTACTGTAATCATTGAAGCCGTGCAGCGCAATCAACACCGCTTTCGCTTCTCCCGGCTCCGGCAGCCAGGCCCGATAGGGCAGAGCGACGTCATCGGCTGTAATGTAGCGGTCCTGTTCCAGCCGTCCCGGATAAATCCGCTCCCCTGCCGGGTAGACCCTGGGCATGCATCCCCAGAACTGGATGGCCAGCAGCATCGCGATGCCGGTTTGCAGAAATGATTTAAGCATGCTGAATTGACACCGTTTACCGAACTCCCCTTGACTGCATGGCCGCACACCGCTCATGAAATGCCGGCATCGCCGGGGGCCAGTCGCGCCGCTGCACGCAGTTTTTGCGCCAGCACGCCATATCGCTCCACCCTGCTGTTGACCGTCCGGGCGAAGACATCGGCATCGGCGACTAGCGTGACCATTTTTCTGGCCCGGGTTATCGCGGTATAGAGCAATTCCTTGGTCAGTACCGGATTCATCTTTTCCGGCAGCATGATCAGGACCCGGTCGAATTCGGAGCCCTGGCTCTTATGGATGGTCATGGCGAACACCGTTTCACAGTGCGGCAGACGCGCCGGCAGATATTTTTTCACGCTGCCGTCAGGCCGTTGAAAAAAAACCATCAATTTATCACCCTGCTCCTGATCGGGCAGGCAAATACCAATGTCGCCATTATACAGATGCATATTGGCGTCGTTCTGGGTAATCATCACCGGTCTGCCACTGTACCACTGGGCTTCGGGGTCGATCAGACGCTGTTCGGCCAGCCGTTGCCGCACCTGCAGATTGACCGATTCCACGCCGAATCTGCCCTGCCGGGTGGCGCACAATACCTGAAAGGCGCTGAAGCTGCGATATATCGCGCCATAATCGCATCCCTGACGGATCCGTTGCAGATACCCGGTCTGTTGTAGGACAATTTCTTCGACGATTTTCTCCGTCAACAGGGTAATATTTTTGCCGCCCGCCAATAACTGCCGCCAGGCCTGTTCCGGCTGCTGCAGATTGACGCTGTCCGCCAGATTCTTGATGTTTTCCTCGAAACGGAAGGATTTTCTCAGTTCCAGCGTGTGCGCCGGAAGCGCAGCCGTCAAATCGGCCAGCACCGCGCCCGATTCCACCGATGCCAGCTGATCCTTGTCGCCCAGCAGTATCAGGCGGGCATCTTTTTTCAGTGCATCGACCAGTTTGCTCATCAGCGCCAGGTCGACCATCGATGCCTCGTCGATGACTACCAGATCATGGGGCAATGGCGTTTCGGCGCTATGCCGGAAGAAAGGCGATGGCGGCCTGGCGCCCAGCAGACGGTGTATGGTTGTGACACTTTCCGGAATGTGCTGCCGCACTGCTTCGCTGCACGGCAAGCGCGCCTTGCTCAGGCCGATGGCCTCCTGCAGGCGCATGGCCGCTTTGCCGGTAGGCGCCGCCAGGGCAATATGCAGCGGTCGCGGAGCAAATTCCTGGAGCAGGGCGAGAATCTTCACCACCGTGGAAGTCTTGCCGGTTCCGGGGCCGCCGGTAATCATGCTCAGGCCCTGGCGCAAGGCACACCGCGCCGCCTCCCGCTGCCAGTCCGTTGCATCAGCCACAGGCGGAAAATAACGGTCCAGTGGCGCCGCACCGACCGCGACTGCCGCGCGACGCGCCGCCATTGCCCGCAGCTGCCTGGCCAGCCGGGTTTCATAATGCCAGTAGCGTTGCAGATAGAGCCTGTCCTCTTCCAGAACCAGCGGCATGACGCGTCCGTCGGCCGCCATTCCCGAGGCCCGCACAATGTCCCGGTGCTGCGCATCGAGGCGGATACAGCTGTGGCCATTGTGCTGCGCCCGGCAAAGCTCCCGGACCAGCTCCATGAAGCGCTGCCGCAAAACCGGGTCCAGTCTGCAGCGTGCCCCGAGAAAACCGGCGAAGGCCTGGTCGAGGCGGCTGTAGTGTCGTTCCCGGGAATCAGGCATCACTGCGGCCATGGTTGTTTACCCCCCTGCCCGCCGCACAGCAGTTCACCCAGTCGTTCCAGCCTGTCCAGATCGGGCAGCGCCTGAAAGACGCCGCGCGCCGGCTGCTCCGGCTGCATGCCGCGGACAAATAAATAGCGCACCCCGCCGAAATGCAGCGCATGACGGTAATCCGGCAGGCGCTCCTGCAGGTAGCGATGCAGAACCAACGCATAGAGCCAGTACTGCAGACCATAATTATGCTCGCGCATGGCCTGCGACAGCGTTTCCGGAGAATAATCGGACAAACTGTTGGTCTTGTAATCCATCACATAGTAGCG
>JAJRWJ010000094.1 GCA_024276805.1 Gammaproteobacteria bacterium | reverse complement strand
GTCGGCAACGAGCTTGTAGCTGCCGGCATGCAAAAAGAGAACATACTCGCCGGTATAATCGGTTTTGGCGCGCACAGTGTCCTGTCCCAGGGCAACGAGTTCGATCTTGTTCAATCGATTTCCGTCAGGATCGGTGATGGTGCCGGTGACCACGCCCATAATCGGCAAACTGAAATTCATCGTTTTCGTCTGGTTTGCAGCAATGCTAAAGCTCTGTTCTTGGCGCACAAAGCCGGGCTTTTGGGCGACAACACGATAGCTGCCCGGATTCAGTGTCAGGGCATAATTGCCAAATCGATCCGAACCGGCAACGATCTCGTTATCGGACACAGCAATCTGCGCATTTCTGATGTTTCTGCCCTTGTTGTCCTTCACCGTTCCCCGCAGCACAGAACCGGTGGCAATGAGCGAAAAATCAACACCGGAAACAGTTTGACCCTGGTTAAGGGCGACGCCGTTAAATATCTTTTTCTCAAAGCCCACTTTGGCGGCGGACACGTCCCAGATGCCGGAGGGCAGCGAAAGCCAGTAAGTGCCATCGACTCCCGTAAAAGTGGTGTGCTGTGTGTTTCCGGCTTGTGCCGTTATTCTGGCGAACGGCACAACAAGGCCGTTATGGCTGACCAGGCCCTGCACAATACCGGCATTGGATGTCATGGATAAATTGATATTCTCTTTTATTTCCCCCTTTTCCACAGTCACCTGTTTCGCGCCGCTGCTCAACAAGCCTTCATAAAACGCATTGACCGTATAATCGCCGGGCGTAACGCCCAACTGGTAGCTTCCATCCGCGCCCGAAGTATCGCTGGCCACCTCGCAGACAACGATGGCTCCTGCAACCGGAGCGCCTCCGCGGGTTACATAGCCCTTGATGTAAGAGGTGGCCTGGACAAGCCGGAACTCCAACCCCGAAATGGTCTGCTTTTCCGCTAATTGCAAAAATATTTCGCTTTCGGAAACATAGTCTTTCAGCGCCACCTTGATCAAATAATTTCCTGGCAAAAGGCTGAGCAAAAAGCTGCCCTGGGGATCGCTTACGCCGGTCAGCACCTGACCGGCATCCGGTACGGCCATAACCTGTGCTCCCTGCAATGCCGTGGCTGCGGAACGGATGAATCCCGCGACAATGGCGGCGTTGGTGCTTAATGTCAAATCGGGAGTCAGTGTCATTGACGCTCCTCTTGACAGCGTGACAGTTCGGGTTGCCGAACGAATAAACCCGTCTTTTTCCGCAAACACCTGCCATTCCCCGGCCACCAATTCCAGATCGAACAGGCCGTTGTAATTCGTTTGTGTGCTTATCCGCTCGGCCCCATTGTCCGCAGTCACCACAGCGCTGACAATGGGGATGCCGCCCGATGTCGTGACCTTGCCCAGCAGGTGCGCAGCATTTTCCACTAATTTCAGAGCCGAGGACAATTTAATATTTTGCCCATAATGCAAATTGACGATGATGGTGTCGGAATTTGTATAGCCGCTGTTAGCAGCAAAAATATACCAGGTTCCGGGCACGAGCGGCAGGGAAAACCTTCCTTCGCCATCGCTCAAAGCCGTCTTTTGAATGGCAGAAGAATATTCATGAAAATAAACGGAAGCCCCTGCTATGGCTCGTCCGGCCTGATCCACAACCCGGCCGCTGATCGCCTGCTGCAAACTTCTCAGTGTTAAATTGACATCGACAGTGTCGCCGGCATTCACCCGGGCTGTCACCGAGGTATCCGCATACCCTTCCTTGAAAGCGGAGACCGTATATGTGCCCGGCTGCACCGGATTATCGAGCACACCGCTGTCGGTGGTGATAAGTTTGGTATTTTCGCTCGAACCGTCCTGGGGCACAATGATAATCTCCACCCGCGGCAATATGGATCGATCTATCTTGCGGGTGCGGATGCGGAGAGTGCCAAAAGGAACGTTGTAAAAGAAATCCCGTCGTTCACTGGCAATGCCGCGACCGGCTTCATCGAGCGCCACCACGCGCCAGAAGTACTTGTTGCCCCGAAGCATCCTGCGGGCCGGCAGCTCTATGCCTGTCTCCGTTGTGATAGGTCGCCAGATAATGTAACTGGACTCGCTTCCATCCTGGTCCCGTGTTTCGGACAGCAGCACCTGATAAGAAGCCGCATTGCTGACCGCCGACCAGGTAAAATCAATCGTTGGCTGAGCGAGCACGGCATTATCGGGCGGAGAAAGCAGAACCGGTGCGGCCAGCGTCTGGTCAATATCCACACGAAAAGAGGAGACGCCCGATTGCACCAGAGAAGAATAACCGGGGTGATTGGCGTAATTGTTCAGCACAATCCAGTTGTACTCGAAATTTTCCATCAAAGGCGGCGGCGTGCCATTGAAGAGCGTAAAAAATCCTGACGGATCGGGTTCGCCGTAGACAACGCTGGTGTTGGGCGTAATGATCTGGTAGATGATATTGCCCCCTTCCAGTTGAAGCTCGTCGTTATCATCCCGAATCAATGTCACTTCCTGGTCGGACAGGATGAGATGATAAAACGGCACACCCGGCACCGGATCCCATCGGAAAGTGGGAGAAGAGGTG
>JAJRWJ010000093.1 GCA_024276805.1 Gammaproteobacteria bacterium | reverse complement strand
TTGCCGTCAAGCAAGTGCCTGATGTATTCTATGCCAGTTGCTGTGGACAGTGTGCGTTTGATTTGGTTTTGTGTATTCATGCTGTGAAGCATGCAGCAAACGCATCGTTTTGTCCAGATATTATTTATGGGTAAAAGGCAGGGCTACCTACCAGAAGCTCCGCGCCCACTGGCGGGAGATGACGCTGGAGATGCAGCGTCTGGAGGAAGAAAACAACCGCATCTTTATTGATGCCTATGGCCTCCAAGATGAGCTGGCGCCCGAGATGCCGATCAGTGAAATCACCCTGACCTGCAATCCATACTATCGTTATGGCAAAAAAGAACCACGAATAGACACCAATAAACACGAAGAAAAAGAAAACAATATCTGTGTTAATCCGTGTTCATCTGTGGTTCAAAAAAACTTCCCGATAGACGAAGAACGGGAAGCCAAACTGTTGGCCGACACCATGAAGGAGTTTATTTCCTATGCCGTGGGCTGCATGTTCGGCCGCTATGCGCTGGAAAAGCCGGGGCTGATCCTGGCCAATCAGGGTGAGACCATCGAAGATTACTACAAAAAACTACAGGAACCACGAATAGACACGAATACACACGAAGGTAAAAACAAAGAAAACATTAGTGTCAATTCGTGTTCATTCGTGGTTCAAAATGCTTTCCCGGCAGACGATGATAATGTGATTCCGATGCTCGATGGCAACTGGTTCACCGATGACATCACGGAACGTTTCTACAAGTTCCTGCGAGTGACATTTGGTGAAGAGCATTATGAAGAAAACCTTGAATTTATTGAGCAGGCCATTGGCAAGAATATCCGCAAGTACTTCCTTAAGGATTTTTTCAACGACCATGTAAAACGCTACAAGAAACGCCCCATCTACTGGCTGTTTTCCAGCCCCAAAGGCAGCTTCAATGCCCTGATCTACATGCACCGCTACCGCCCGGATACCGTCAGCGTGGTGCTCAATGATTACCTGCGCGAGTTCCGCGCCAAGCTCGCCTCCCGCAAGGATCACCTGGAAGCTGTCAGTATCAGCGCGAGCGCCACTCAGGGAGAAAAAACCAGGGCTCTGAAGGAGATCGAGAAAATCAACAAGATGATCGCCGAGCTGGAGGAGTACGAACGTGACGTGCTTTACCCGCTGGCCACCGAACAAGTGGAAATCGACCTCGATGATGGCGTGAAAGTGAATTACAACAAGTTTGGTAAAGCATTAAAGAAAATACCGGGATTGAGCCGATGAGCTACGAAAAACACAATAATATTGTTAAAACTCAAGATGATCACCATCCAGTAGAGTTTGAAGCAGTAAATGACAAAGAAGGTTGCTTCAAACTGTCCGATGATTCGTCTGCATCCTGGGTAAGCAACGGTGAGGAGTTTGACGTAAAAGCATTGCGCTCCCGAATCGAACCCTGGTTAACGGCATTATTTCAATCGGAGCATTTGTCTTTACTGGCAGGTTCAGGTTTAACTCATGCGATTCACTATTTAGCAGATGGAAACGGTGCGGCCGGTATGGATCCTGTTGAATGGCCAGAAGATTATGCAGATCGCATCACTGAAAAAGCCAATGATTCGGCAAAAAAAGCGGGAAGAAAAAACGGCAACCTCGAGGATCAGTTGCGCATTGCCAATGAATTGCTTCGCGGACTGGAAATTCTTGACGATGAAAAAGCCAATAATTTAAGAGAAAAAATAGTCCGTACTCTTGACGACTTCGCAAGCTCTATACTGCAAAGTGAAACTAACATCGCAGTGGCTGAACCCGAAAAACGGGAGCAGGCATTCAATACGCTTGTGACCTTTTTGATGAGTTTTGCCAGCCGCACCGGTACCCGTGACCGGCTGAATATCTTTACCACCAATTACGACCGCTTGATCGAGGCAGGTGCTGAACTGGCGGGCCTGCACCTACTGGATCGCTTCGTGGGAAATTTGACTCCCTTGTTTCGTTCTTCGCGACTTGATTTGGACATGCACTATAACCCGCCAGGGATCCGTGGTGAGCCTCGTTATCTGGAAGGGGTTGCCCGCTTTACCAAACTGCATGGTTCCTTGGACTGGGCTCAGGTAGATGATGACATTCGTCGCTTTGGTTTGCCTTTTGGAGCAGATAAAATCGATCCCTACCTACAAGCTCCAGGCTTGAAATCTGTGACCTGCCACCAGTTGATGATCTATCCCAATTCGGCTAAAGATCGTGAAACCGCTGACTACCCTTATGTTGAGTTGTTTCGGGATCTTGCCGCTGCGATTTGTCGCCCAAATAGCACGCTGGTGACTTACGGGTACAGTTTTGGTGATGAACATATCAATCGCATCATTCGCGATATGCTGACCATTCCCTCCACCCATTTGGTTATTATTTCTTACAGTGATCCACTGGCTCGCATTATGAAAATGTACGAGTCACTGGGGCGGCCATCACAAGTCAGCTTGCTGATTGGCCCCGAACTCTCCGATTTGGCCACACTCACCGAGCACTTTTTACCCAAAGCGGCCATTGATAAAACAACATTCCGCATGGGGGAGTTGCTCAAAAGGCGTATGGGTGCAGACCCTAGGCAAAAAATGGCTGAATCGCATGGGGATGATCTATGAGCTATTCCCCCATGGCGTATGCAGAATCTTTGCGTATTGGCAGCGTGCATTTTGTTTCGCCCGATGAAATCAAGGTGCAACTGGATATTGAAGCACCCGATACTGTCGCACTGAATACCGGCACTGCACGACCATTTCCTCGCATTAATGGTTATGTACTGATTCCCGCTGATAATAGCTATTTGGTAGCACAGGTAGAATGGATAACCATTGAGCACTCGCAATACCCCAAGCGCAAGGGGATGCAAGATTTTGGTTTAATCGACCTTCCATATCCCCTGCGGAAAATGAGCCTAAACCCACTCGGTGGTTTGAGTCAGGAAAACAATGGTCACTATGCGTTTACCCGTGGTGTAGAAGCCTTTCCTGCTATAGGTACTCCCGTTTTATTGCCAACTCAGGTACAGCTTAAAGCGATTATTGAGTCCGGTGAAAATCGCCATGTCAAAATTGGCACCAGCCCGTTGGCGGCCAACGCTGAAGTTCGGGTTGATCCTGATCGCTTGTTCGGGCGACACCTGGCCGTGCTGGGCAATACCGGCAGTGGTAAATCCTGCTCGGTTGCCGGTTTGATTCGCTGGTCATTAGAAGCGGCTAGAGCAGAGGCCCAAAAAGACCCTAATGCGCGATTTATTATCCTCGACCCTAATGGGGAATATGCTAACACCTTTGAAGATATGGACAAGGTAAAGGTGTTTTCCGTTAAATCGGATGAGGATAAACAGCAGCTTCAAGTGCCATTGTGGTTATGGAATAGTGCTGAATGGTGTGCGTTTACGCAAGCGAGTGGAAGAACACAGCGCCCTACATTAATACAAGCGCTTCGCTCTGTACGTGATGGCAGCATGAGTTCAGTCATAACACCAAGCCATGAAATGCGCCGATTTTTGCGTACGCTTGTCAGCGTGATTCAAATTGAAAAAAATGCGGGGCGACCATGGGCACAGTTTCCACATCCCAAGAACTTTTTTGAAAAAATAAGATTATGGAAAGAAGGACTTTGCGAAGATGATTCTTTTAATCAGGGCGAAAATGATTCATTAGCTTTGCTAAAGCAAAAAATTGAAGAATTCGAAAACAACCGCACGGGGCAGTACCCTCAGTATGATTTTACACGGCAAGAGGTTGATGATTTCTTAGGCATCGCCAAGGCTACCCACGAACAGTTTGGAGGGAGTGATACAGACGTTTTACCTATAGATGCCGACATACCGAGAGTGTTTAGCGGAGATCAATTGTTACGAAGTGTTGAAGCAAATGCCGAGTGGTTAAATGTTTCTGAATATGTTGAAACAATGCTGATTAGGATTCGAACATTGCTTTCCGATAACCGAATGAAGTCAATCATTAGTAATAACGCAGATATTACCCTGGATCAATGGTTCACAGAATACCTTGGTGACAATCAGACATCGAATGGTTCTATTACTATTATCGATCTGTCACTTGTTCCCGCCGAAGTTGTACACCTGATTACCGCAGTTATCGCTCGCATGACACTGGAATCCTTGCAGCGTTATCGCAAGCTGAATCAGGGTAAGGTCTTGCCTACTGTACTGGTTATGGAGGAGGCGCATACCTTTATCAAACGCTACAAAGAAGATGCCGAAAACCAGAATACTGCATCCATTTGTTGTCAGGTCTTTGAAAAAATAGCCCGAGAAGGACGCAAATTCGGCCTGGGGCTATTGCTATCGTCCCAGCGGCCTAGCGAGCTCTCCCCCACGGTGCTTTCCCAGTGCAACAGTTATCTACTGCACCGCATCAGCAATGACAAGGATCAGGAATTAGTCCATAAACTGGTACCTGATAACTTGCGTGGACTTTTACGAGATTTACCCTCTCTCCCCGCACGACACGCTATTTTACTAGGTTGGGCCGCTGAGTTACCTGTTTTGGTGCAGATGAATCATCTGCCTGAAGAACAGCGTCCGAAATCCGATGATCCGGATTTCTGGCGTGTATGGACGGGTAAAGTAGAACGTGATGTAGATTGGAAGGTGATTTCAGATGATTGGCAGCAGCTAACAACTGAGAAGCAAAAAGATACAGATGGACAGGAATGAATTGTGAAGTATATAAAATTCACAGGAAAATCCCGTTCAACTATTTGTTGGTTATGCGAAGAAGGCTTTTTTATGAATTCTTTCGCGATATTCGCCCATTTCGAGGTGCAAAAGAGTTATCAGCATGAATGACCGCATCGCCCAGGCCCTGACCAAACTCTTCGAGCGCCACCGTATCATCTTCTGGTATGACGCAAAAAAGGAGTTGCGTAGCGATTTTGAAGCGCTTGAGCTGCCGGGAATCGAGAAACTGGAGCTTGCCAACAACGAGTTCGGTGTAAAATATCGCTTGCTGCGTGAGAA
This sequence comes from Gammaproteobacteria bacterium, assembly GCA_024276805.1. GTDB lineage: Bacteria > Pseudomonadota > Gammaproteobacteria > Methylococcales > Methylomonadaceae > JANEMG01. The sequence goes on along the minus strand of JAJRWJ010000093.1, from coordinate 2,077 downwards.
ACCGGATCAGAAGTTTCTGCTCTATCGAGAAGGGCCGCAGCCTGAATACCTTGATAACTGGCTGCTGGATGTGCAGCTTGCACAGGGTGAGTTTCGTACCGACCAGGTCGGGCTATGGTTGAGCGAGCTTGAGCTGGGTCTTGAGTTTGCCGATGTGGTACAGGCCCATGAGGAGTTCTTTAAAGCAGTCAAGCGCAAGGATAGTCTGAAACGCCTGCTGAAGCCCGATGATACCCCCGGGATGGTCCGGCTGAAGATGCTGGCTGTTTGTACAGGAGCGGAACCCAGACTGGATACGGTGCTGGAGAGTCTGCTGGCGGAGTTATCTGAAAACGAACCACGAATGGACACGAATGAACACGAAGATGGAAACAGATTAAAGTTAATCAAGCGCTGTAATCTGGAAGGTTATTTTTGGGAACAGGTGAAGCGAACCTATGGCTATGAGTCGTCTGAACCAAGCGTTCGTGACTTTGCAATAACACTTTTCAAATACTGCTATTTCCAATACCTTGATACGAAAGAAAACATTCGTGTCAATTCGTGTTCATTCGTGGTTCCTTCTTTAACTGGCGATGCACTGGTGTTTCTGAGGAGATGGAAGGACAGCCGTCAGTATGAGGCTTCCTTTGAATCCCTCTCTGATGAGTGTGCGGATCTGCTCGGTATCGAGCAGGATCTCAACAGCAGGGATTTCCGTGCGCTGATTGATCTGGATTATTTCCGGTTGATTGATCAGAAGATCATTAGTGAGCTGGTTCGACATGTGGTGGATCGGACGGTCTCCACCGGTGACGTGGCGCTTTGGGTGCGCCAGCGACGCCAGGGGCACTGGTATCAGGACTTCCGGCATCTCTACGAGGCGGTGGACTATGCGGCGCAGTTTGTTCAACTCCTCGATGAGGCCACATTGGAAATGGCCTCCATGGCCGACGGCATTGAACGTTATTCCCATTCATGGTTCCGGCTCGATCAGCTCTACCGGAAGGTTGTGTACCATGTCCGCCGCTCAGGACAGTCAACCCTGATGGGGGCATTAACCGAGCAGATTGAAAACTTGTATTCAAACAATTATCTGCTGAAGCTGAATGATCGATGGCAGGGTTATGTCGATGCCGCCAACCGATGGGTCGCACCTCCGGTGCTGCTGCAAAAGGACTTCTTTCAGCGCTGTGTTCAACCCTTTTTGAATAAGGAAAAAAAGGTTTATGTGATCATCTCGGATGCCTTGCGCTATGAAATTGGCGATGAATTGCTGAGCCTGATTCGACAGGAAGACCGCTTTGACGCCAGCCTTGAGCCGGCGCTTTCCATGTTGCCTAGCTACACGCAACTGGGCATGGCTGCATTATTACCGAATAAAACCGTGGAACTTGCCGACAATGATACCGGTGCGGTGAATGTTGACGGGCAGAGTTCGCAGGGAACAGCCAATCGGATCAAGATCCTCGATCAGGCGATAAAGCAGCGTGGAACAGCGCTTCGGGCAGAAGAATTGATGGCCCTTAATCGGGACGATTGCCGCGCATTGGTTCGTGATCACGATGTGGTGTACATCTATCACAACATCATTGACAAGACCGGGGATTCCAGGGATTCGGAGGAACGGGTGTTTGATGCGGTTGAGGATACCCTCCAGGAACTGGTCAAGATTATCAAAAAGCTGGCCAGCGCCAATGCCAGCAATCTGCTATTGACATCGGATCATGGATTTATTTATCAGAACCGGATTCTGGATGAGAGTGATTTTTCAGGCGCGACTGTAGAAGGTGAGCAGATATTGTTCCGCAACCGGCGCTTTGTGCTGGGAACAGGATTGCAGCATGCGCCGGAACTTAAGAAATTCAAATCGGCAGAGCTGGGCCTGACCGGCAGTATGGAAGTGCACATCCCGAAATCGATCAACAGGCTGCGCATCAAGGGGGCAGGAAGCCGGTTTGTCCATGGTGGCGCCTCACTTCAGGAGGTGGTGATCCCTGTTGTTCGGATCAATAAAAAACGCAAGAGCGATATATCTTCTGTTGAGGTGGATATTCTGCGTGGAGGCACCTCGGTGATCACGTCGGGCCAGTTGGCG
>JAJRWJ010000092.1 GCA_024276805.1 Gammaproteobacteria bacterium | reverse complement strand
GATGCCAAGTAAATAGAGAAGTAGAGAATCCAAAGGACAGAATGTGAGTAGTAAAGACAAAAACAATACTGTGAAGGCAGTCAGACAGCCACCCAAAATGCCGGGGGCACTGCCTTTCGTGGGACACATGATCGCTTTCGCCAAAAACCCCTACACCTATATGATGGAGCTCCGGGCCAGGTTTGGGGAAATCGGTGAGTTTCGGATGTTTCATCAGGAGATGGTGCTGATGACCGGACCGGAAGCGAATGAGGTTTTTTTTCGCGCACCGGACGAGCAACTCGATCAAAATGAGGCTTATAAAGTCATGACGCCCATTTTTGGTAAAGGTGTGGTGTTCGATGCACCGCTGCATATAAAAAACCAGCAGCTCAAAATGTTGATGCCGGTGTTGCGGGACAAGCCGATGCGCGGCTACTCCCAGATCATTGTCAATGAAGTCGAAGATCTGATCAAGGACTGGGGTGACAGTGGCGAAATCGATTTGCTGGAATTCATGAAGCAGTTGACTATCTATACTTCCAGTCATTGTCTCCTGGGAACGGAATTTCGCTACGAACTCAACGAAGAGTTTGCAAAAATATACCATGACCTTGAAAACGGCATGCATCCCATTGCCTTTGTGTTCCCCAATTTTCCGTTGCCGGTACTGCGGCGCAGAGACAGGGCCAGAGTCAGAATAGAAGAACTGGTCACGGAAATCATTGCCAAACGCGCCAGCAAAAAGGAAAAGAGTGAAGATGCATTTCAGATGTTGATCGATGCCACTTACGCGGACGGCAGCAAACTCTCGGCGCATGAAATTACCGGGTTGTTGGTGGGAACGATTTTTGCCGGACATCACACCACGGCAGGCAGCGCCGCATGGGTGTTGATCGAGCTGGCACGCAGGCCGGAAATTCTGCAATCCGTATTGCAGGAACTGGATCAGATCTTCGGCGTCGACGGGGAGGTGACCTTTCAAAAACTCAGGGAAATTCCCATGCTCGAGCGTGTCATCAAGGAAGTGCTGCGCTTGCATCCACCACTGATCTTCCTGATTCGCAAGGTGAACAGGGATCTGCATTTCAAGGATTATACGATCAAGGCAGGTAAGTTCGTTTGCGCATCGCCGCGCGTCTCGCATCGGATACCGGAAATATTCCCAGATCCGGAAAAATTCGATCCTGACCGTTATATGGAAGGGCGTAATGAAGACAAAGTGCCCTTCAGCTGGATTGCCTTTGGTGGAGGGCGGCACAAGTGTTCCGGCAATGCCTTTGCCATGCTGCAGCTGAAGTCGATTTTCAGCATTCTGCTGCGCCGCTATGAATTTGATCTGGTGGATGACCCTGAAACTTACCAGGATGATTTCGAGCAAATGGTGGTCCAGCCTAAGGAACCCTGCAGAATCCGCTACCGCAGGAGAAAGATTACACTGGACAAGACCGGGGAGGCAGAGGCGCGAAATGTAGTGGGTGGCAGCACCGGGAAAGTAGCAGAGACAGAACAATGCCCTTTTTTCCAGGTTACTGTGGACTTTGATTTGTGTCAGGGCCATGCAACCTGTATGACCGAAGCGCCGGAAATCTTTCATGTCAATGATGCTGGAGAGCTGGAAGTTCTGCAGGAGAATCCACCGAAGAAACTGCTCGACAAAGCCAAGCTGGCGGAAAAATACTGTCCGACCAAGGCAATCAAAATTACCAGCCATTGAAACCCTGACAGACAATGCGGATAAGCCCCCGCGCCATTCGCCATGGGGCCTGAATGATGACAGGATTAACGGGATTATTCAGGATCGACAGGATTTCTTGACAAGGGTGGCTTGCAGGTGAAGGCCTTTGGCAATTGTCGCTGCACTATAGGATGCCAACAAATAGAACAATCCTGTCAATCCCGCGCCATCCAGTCAATCCTGTCCAATAATGGCCGGCAATTCTCATTTGCCACATTTAGAATTGCTGGGTTTCCATAGTGAAATCGCGGCTGAAGCCGCTCCTACGGATTGCGAATAGCGGCGTAGGAGCGGCTTCAGCCGCGACTTCACTGTTTGAACAACAGCGCCTCGGTGTTTTCCACCAGCGACTGTACAATCTCGAGGCAGGTCTGAGCGTTGGCTTTCGCTGCCGCTTCAGCCAACATTGAAACCCTGACAGACAATGCGGATAAGCCTCCGCGCCATCCAGTCAATCCTGTCCAATAATGGCCGGCAATTCTCATTATGGCTTGTTGGCGGTTTATCGTAGCTTGTGTTTGAGGAACGAACGCCAACAAAACAGCCTCGATGCAAGCCTGACCGTTTGCAAAAAATGATGGTAAATGCTAATGTGCGTGCCAGGTAAATAATGACTCAAAAAACAGGGTTTTATTGACATCAGCTTTTTACTGCAAGGCATGGCCGCCCGCAAAACCTTTGCAAAGAGCTCTGTGGCAAGTTCTTTTCGGACAATCGCCTTAAAACAATCCACTCATATTCCTTAGATTCAACGCACAGAGAACAACTATATGTCCAATTCGAATACAATCCAGGATATCCCCGAAAAACCCACTCGCCGTCAGATTCGCAGCATCGGTCCCAATGGCAACTATTGGTATGTGGTCGACACCGAGAGCGGCTTGAAGCCGGGTCAGGTCAAAAAGGTGCGTTTCTGGAAGCAGGATATAGCCCTGTTCCGCGATGAAGAGGGCGGGTTGCACGCCATCGAGGATCGCTGCGCGCATCGACAGCTGCCGCTTTCATCCGGCTTCGTCAAAGGCAAGAACGTTATGTGCACCTACCATGGCTGGGAGTTCGATGGCTGCGGAAAGTGTGTCAAGATTTCCCATGAACTCGGCAAGGATCGGACCAGGTTGCCGAAGATCAAAGTACGGGATTATCCGGTGAAGCAGCAGTGGGGATTGATCTGGTTGTTTCCAGGAGATCCTGAACTGGCGGAAAGTGTGTCATTGCCAAAAATTCCGCAGCTGGAAGGGGAAAAACCCTGGCCTTTTATTCCAGTGGAAGTCACCATCAAATCGCATTTCACGATGATCGTGGAAAATGTCTGCGACTTCAATCACGAGTATCTGCACCGGCGCAAGCAGCCATTTTCCAAGCCCAGGCTGCGAGAATGGAAACGCGACGCTGACAGCATTCATGTCTACTATGACACCAAATTCGATCAAAGTCCCGCCGCCAAGCTGTTTGTCGAGGGAGGTGCGCGCGACCTCAATGAAATCGACATCTGGTATCAGTATCCGTATCAGGGATCCGATATAGGCGGGAAATATATTCATTGGCTGTTCATGCTGCCCGAGGATGAAGGCACGACGCGCTGCTTCTTTGTGTTTCTGTTTGGACCGATTCATCTTCCCTTAATCAATAGAAACATACCGGAGTTCTTGCGCAAGCCGATTCTCTGGTTTACCAATAAATGGTATATCGAACCGCTCCTTGCCGAGGATAAATGGGCGCTGGAACTGGAACAGCAAGGCTATGAGCGTTATCCGGAGGCGCCTCAGATCGAATTGAATCCCGCTGTTTTCCATTTCCAGAAACTGTCTCTGGAAAAATGGTATGACTATATACATACGCAACCCGGACAGAGCACCAGGAAAAAAGTGACGGGAAAAACCGCGGTGACACCACTTTGACGACGCTGGTCACTGGCGCCACCGGTCACCTGGGCGCCAATCTCGTTCGTGCATTGCTGGCCAACGGAGAAAAGGTCCGGGTACTGGTGCGTGTCGATAGTGATCTGGCTGCAATCGACGGGCTGGATGTCGAACATGCCGTCGGTGACCTCAGATGCCGTGATTCTGTCAGAAACGCGGTAAAGGGCGTCGACAAGCTGTATCATACCGCTGCTTTTGTCAGCATTCGCAGTGGCGATCGGCAGGAGCTTTTTGACACCAACGTTCTGGGTACGCGCTATCTGATGCAGGAAGCACGGCGCGCTGGTGTCAAACGTGTCGTTCACACCAGTTCGTTCGGTGCGGTTGGCATCAATCCCAATGGCGCCTCCAATGAAAAATGGTCGGTAAGCCCTTTTGAACTCGCCTCGGATTATGAACGGACCAAGGCAGTGTCGGAGCAGGAAGTGCTGCTGGAAGCGGTGCGCGGTCTGGACGTCAGCATCGTCAATCCGGCGGGCATCGTCGGGCCATGGGATTTCCGGCCGAGCCTGATTGGCCGCACCATTCTCGATTTTGCCCATGGCAGGATGCCTGCCTTCGTTCCAGGCGCTTTCGACTTCGTACCGGTACGGGACGTTGTTGCGGCAGAGCTGCTGGCGATGCAAAAAGGCCGCCGTGGCGAGCGCTATCTGGTCACGGGAGAGTACCATAGCATCGATGAAATCCTCGACTGGCTGCAGGAGTTTACCGGATGTCCCCGGCCGAAAAAGGCCATCCCCCCGCTGGCCATGCAATATCTGGCGTTACTCAAGGACCCGATCGAGCGCAGGTTTTTTCCCAACAAGGCGCCGCGTTTCAATTATCATTCCATCCGTTTGCTGAATTCCGGGAAACGCGGCGACTCGACACGTATTCAGCGCGAGCTGGGGCTCAGGCCGACTCCTTCCAGGGATGCTT
>JAJRWJ010000091.1 GCA_024276805.1 Gammaproteobacteria bacterium | reverse complement strand
TTTTACGCCCTGCGGTACCAATGCACCATAGAAGGAAGGTTGCCAGCGCAGCCAGCAAGCACAGTATAGAGCGTCGGTTTTCCTTCATTCCTCTGTTCTGTGACAGACCCAGGCCATAGTGTGCAGCTTTGCAATCACGAACCCCTTCTTCAATTTGCATTCTTGTTCGATAGATTTTGACGATCTGATTTGCTGGACGGCCGAGCAGAGATAATGACGCAACGAGCAACCAAGGCCCATTTTCTCGCTTGGCATAAACTTGATCCTGTTTGGCTTGTCGTTTCTTTCCGCCATAAGTCAGGGCTTTTCGTTGTTTTTTCGATTGCCGGATGAGTACACCCCAGGCTGCCAAGGGATTGCTTCTAACCCAGTTCACTTCGCCCAGGACTTTCACTTCTAACATTAAGCCACCGGCTCTGCCGGTGCGAAGCAAATAGGCTCTGCCGTTCCGGCGTACAGATTTGTTAAATTCTCCTCAGAACCCGCCAAGGTAAAGAGGAAATAAAAATGAGAGAATGGCAAAACCAAACCCATGTAAAGTGGTATTGTAGGTACCACATAGTTTTCGTACCAAAATATCGTAAAAAAGCAATTTACGGAGTTTTAAGGAAGAATATCGGTAAGATACTGAAGGAACTATGCCAACAATTTGGAGTGGAGTTAATAGAAGGACATGCTATGGTAGACCATGTTCATTTATGTTTAAGTATTCCACCGAAATATAGTGTTGCCAATACAGTTGGCCGAATAAAGGGTAAGTCAGCAGTAAGGATACACAGAGAGTTTATGGGAAAAGAGGGAAAAGCAGGGGATTTAATTTTTGGTCAACAGGCTATTGTGTCAGTACCGTTGGTCTGGATGAGGAAAAGATAAGAAATTATATACGGAATCAGGAAGAAAAGGATCGTCGTTCAGAGCAGTATGATTTATTTGAGTAATTGAAACGAAAAGGTGGGTTCTAAAGCCCCTGTGGGGCTTTCCTGAGCATTAGCCCCCTTCGGAGGGGGCTTCCTCAAACCACCCGCTATGTGGGTGGTACTTGATTTAATTCGGTTATATTTCTCGCCCGTATCGCCTGCATCTATATCTTTTTTGAGTTGTCTGAAGCGATGTTGAAGCAGGCGCAAGCTCTTTTAGTCGGCTATTTCGACTCTTTGGAAGGAGTGTATATTCATGGGGATACCTCAGGGCCTGATCCCGTATTCTCGCTTATTCCCTTGTTCTGTTCGGCTAATCTATAAAGGTAAAAAAGTATGTCACCCAGTAACCATTCTTCTGCCACAGCGATTAAATCCATTGCCATGATCGGTAATTATCTACCTCGTCAATGCGGCATTGCCACCTTTACCACCGATCTGGTCGAGTCGATATCAACAGCAGGTCCGGACATACAATGTCGGGCGGTTGCCATGAACGACAGGCCGGAGGGATATTCCTATCCGGAAAAAGTCCGTTTTGTCATCAACCAGGACAATGCCGAGGATTATAGGATTACGGCTGAGTTCCTTAATATCAATCAGGTGGATGTGGTCTGTGTACAACATGAATACGGCATTTTCGGTGGCCCGGCGGGCAGCGAACTCCTGAATTTTCTCGAAGATCTTAAAATGCCGGTGGTGACTACTCTGCATACGGTTTTAAAGGATCCTTTGCCGGAATATCGCGAAGTCATGCTCAGGTTAAGTCAACTATCAGATAAGCTGATTGTGATGAGTCACAAGGCGGTCGGATTTCTCAAGGATATTTATGGCGTTCCGGAACAAAAAATAGCCTTTATTCATCATGGTGTTCCTGATATTGCTTTTATTGACCCCAGTTTTTATAAAGATCAATTCAACGTGGAAGCCAAAAAAGTGTTGCTCACTTTTGGCATACTTTCTCCGAATAAGGGCATAGAAACGGTGATACGGGCATTACCTGCCGTCATCAAAAATCATGCCGATGTGGTTTATATTATTCTGGGTGCTACTCATCCGCATGTTGTCAAAACGGAAGGGGAGAAATACCGTACCAGTTTGCAAGACCTGACTGGTGAATTGGGTGTCAGGGAGCATGTTATTTTTGAAAACCGTTTTGTGGAGATTCAGGAATTGTGTGAATTTCTGGGAGCGGCGGATATTTATATTACTCCCTATTTAAATGAAGCCCAGATCACTTCGGGAACGCTTATTTATGCCATGAGTGCCGGGAAGGCTATTATTTCAACACCATACTGGTATGCTGAGGAAATGCTGGCTGACAATAGGGGGCGACTGGTTCCTTTCAAAGATCCGGGTGCGATGGCCAGGCAGATTAATGCCCTTCTGGATAATGAAGTCGAACGTCATGCCATGCGTAAAAGCGCCTATATGTTTTGTCGTGATGCTGTCTGGAAGCAAGTTGCTCAGCGTTATTTGGATGTTTTTCATGAAGTGAAGCGTAATCATTCATTCATGCCCAGTTCTTCAGCTATTCAAAATATCCCGCCTGGTAACTCATTTAAGCTTCCGGAAATGAAACTGGATTACCTGAAAATCCTGACGGATAGTACTGGTATATTCCAACATGCCACTTATACTATTCCCAATCTTGATTATGGCTATTGTACGGATGATAATGCCAGAGCCCTTATTTTTGCAATGATGGCTAAAAATCACCTGAAGAGCAAGCAGCACAACCCAGATTATGATTATTTGAAAGCCTTAATCTACCGCTATATCAGCTTCCTTCAACATGCCTTTAATGCTGAAAACAGACGTTTTCGTAATTTTATGACTTTTAGCCGGCAATGGCTGGAACAGGTGGGTTCTGAAGATTCCCATGGTCGCGCACTGTGGAGTCTTGGTAAGGCAGTTGCTTATCTGACTAACCCGGGTCAGATAGCCATCAGCACCTCCCTTTTTAATCAGGCATTGCAAGCAGCGCTGCAGTTTAATTCATCCCGTCCTATTGCTTATACCCTGTTGGGTATAAGTGCTTACCTGGAAAAATTTACCGGGGATAATGAGGTGCGCAGATGTCGAAAAATTTTAGCCGAAAGGCTTTTACTGCAGTTTAACAATCAGGCAACCAAGGATTGGCCCTGGATAGAACCTGTTTTAAGCTATGGTAATGGCAGAATAGCTCAGGCAATACTATTATCCGGAAAAGGGATACAGTGCAACGAGATGATTGAAGTCGGGATTCGGTCGCTTTCATGGTTATTGGTGGTGCAAATAGAAAATAACCATTTTGTTCCGATTGGCTGCCAGGGTTGGTATCAGAAAGGTGGCGCCAAAGCGCGTTTTGACCAACAGCCCATTGAGGCTCACGCCATGATAGATGCCTGTATTGAAGCCTACCATATCACCGGTGAAAAAAGCTGGTTGAATTCTGCCGCTTTATGCTTTAGCTGGTTTCTTGGGAATAATGATTGTCAAGTATCGCTTTATGATCCGGTAACAGGGGGATGTCGGGATGGTTTAACAGCTAACGGCGCCAATCAAAATGAAGGCGCTGAATCGACACTGGCTTGGTTGCTCTCCCTAATCCGTATGCAAGAGTTGCATAGCAACGGCACATTAAAACAGTCATTTTCTAATACTCAATTAACCAGTATGGAGGTTAGATAATGCGTATTGCGATGCTTTCACCCATTGCCTGGCGTACACCGCCGCGTCATTATGGTCCTTGGGAAAGTATTGTTTCCCTGATTACCGAAGGACTGGTTGCGCTTGGACACCAGATCACCCTGTTTGCAACGGCAGATTCAGAGACTAAAGGAGTATTACATGCTGTTTGTCCCAAAGGGTATGAAGAGGATGCCAATATTTTGCCAAAGGTATGGGAATGCCTGCATATTTCAGAGCTTTTTGATCAGGCGGAAGAATTTGATATTATTCATAATCACTTCGATTTCCTGCCTCTGACTTACACCGGTCAGACCAACACGCCAATGGTAACCACTATTCACGGCTTTTCTTCACACGGTATTCTTCCGGTTTATGAAAAGTACAATGGTAAAACTTTTTATGTCTCAATCAGTGATGCTGACCGGGCAGCCCAGCTGGATTACATTAAAACCGTACATCATGGTATTAATTTAGAACAGTTCGAGTTTCAGCCTGAACCGGATGAAGATTATCTGCTGTTTTTTGGGCGCATACACCCTGACAAAGGAGCGCGTGAAGCGATAGAAATTGCCCTGGGTTGCAATCAAAAACTGATTATGGCAGGTATTATTCAAGATCAGGACTATTATGATCAATTCATCGAACCCCATTTAATTTCGTCAAAAATTGATTATATTGGCAGTGTCGGCCCGAATCTGCGCAATCAGTTGCTCGGCAATGCCAGTACATTGCTTCATCCCATTAACTTTAATGAACCTTTTGGCTTGTCCGTCATTGAATCAATGGCCTGTGGGACGCCGGTAATTGCCTTCAACAAAGGCAGTATGCCTGAATTGATTGAAGATGGACAAAATGGTTTTCTGGTGAATAATGTGGCTGAAGCCATTGCTGCAGTCAGGCAGATAAAAGATATTCAGCGTAAAAACTGCCGCCATCATGTTGAACAGCATTTTACCGTTGAACGTATGGTGGTTGATTATATTCAGGTTTATGAAGCAATTCTGCAAAGCAACAAGCGGGAAGATCACAGACCCTGGGGCTATTATAAAATACTGGCTGATGAAGCACAGTATAAAGTGAAAGAAATTATTGTTTATCCAGGTAAAAGGCTCAGTCTACAGCGTCATAAGCGACGTTCTGAACACTGGCTTTTTATGTCAGGTAGGGGGCAAATAACCCTCGGTGACAAAATCATTACAGTTGTACCTGGACAGTCATTTGATATACCCCCGGGAACTTTGCACAGAGTCGCTAATCCGCATGATGAACCCATACATTTCATTGAGATCCAGCGAGGTGATTATTTTGGAGAAGATGATATTGAACGTTTAGAGGATGATTATGGCAGATTATGAACTCGCTTGTGCTATTGACTCACATTTTCAGGTACAATCATGACTGCTCAGCAAAACCCTATCGTTAAACGCTACTCTGATAATCCTATTCTAACTCGGGACGATGTTCCCTATCCAGTTGCAACGGTACACAATGCCGGTATCGTGAAACATCAAGGCCGCTATATTATGCTGTTCAGATCACATCTGCATAATGGTCGCTCTATCATAGGCAAGGCTGAAAGCAGTGATGGGTTTTCCTTTACAGTTGCGCCCGAACCTTTTCTGACACCTGCGGCAGAAGGTGTGTTTGCTGAATATGAAGCCTGTGGTATTGAGGATCTCAGGATCTGTCCATTAGAAGATAGCTTTCTGCTGGCTTACAGTGCCTATTCGAAGCATGGTGTGCGCATAGCACTGGCACGAACAAGAGACTTTGACTCTGTCGAACGTATTTCGCTTATTACCCAGGCCGATTATCGCAATGTCGTCATTTTTCCGGAAAAAATTAACGGCCGTTATGTGCGGCTCGATCGGCCGCATTCTGAAATATCATCCTGGTCAATATGGATTTCTTATTCTCCGGATCTTATTCATTGGGGGGATTCTCGTGTCATTATGAAGCCCGTGGCCTATCATTGGGATGAAATGAAAATAGGCCCCGGTGCACCGCCTTTTAAAACCAGCAAGGGCTGGTTGCATATTTATCATGGGGTATTTAATACCATGGCAGGCGCAGTCTATCGTCTGGGCGTTGTATTACATGATCTGCATGAACCAGCGAAGATTATCGGAGTATCCGATCAATGGATAGTGCAACCTGAAGATCCCTGGGAAGTCACTGGTTATGTGTCTAACGTTGTGTTTACCTGCGGTGCAGTGCCGGAGGACAACGGCCTGGTGAAAATTTACTGGGGCGGCGCTGATAGTGTCATGTGCATTGGAACGGCAGTGATCGATGAACTGGTAGAGCTTTGTCTGGCAAATAGTCGAGCACCTATGTAGTGAGGCGATGCGCAACAAATAAGCCCCTATCATGCCAAGGGGATTATTAATTGTGCTTTACCTGAGTGGTTTACAAGTGGATGGAATTTAGTAGAATTGCCGAATGAATACAAAAATTGCTCAGATACCGCATATTAAGCGCAAAAAAACTAAAATTAATCGGGATGCTTCTCGGGTTATTACCCGTTTATATATTCCCAATGATAAAACGCGAATCTTAAAAATCATAAAGCGAGTGACGGATTTATCCGAAAGTGTTGCAGAAGTATTATTAGCTGAAATTTTGATTAGTTTTTCGGATCGACACAAAAATATAAAGAAGGTGTTGTTACGCCATTTTGATGAGGCGTCAGGAAATTTTTCAGAGCGTGATTCAATCAGTGAAACCAGAAAACTTTTGATTGGCGCTTACTTCACCATGGAATATTCCATTGAATCAGCAGCGCTTTTTAATCCTTCTATGCTACTGCATCCCGATCAAAGTCATCTTCCTGATGGTCATATGCGGTTTGTGATGAGTCTTCGTGCGACCGGTGAAGGGCATATCTCATCTATCGTTTTTCGCAGCGTGGTCATTGATGAGCATAATGCCGTCATTATTGACTCACCCAGCGAATATGTCGAAACTCCGGTTTATCAACTTAATCCAGTGTATGATTGCCATCTTTTCCAGTTGAAATTACTTGAAATGAAGGCCGCTAATAAAACCACGGCGGTAATTCTGGATAAATTGAAGGAAAATTTTACTTATAATGAGTTGACTCAAGCTATCAATGATTATTGTGAAGCTTTTGGCTATGATGATACGATTGATATTATAAGATGGCTGGCCAATTCAAATTATGAACTCAACTTTAATCCCGAGCACAGATTATCAGAACGGGTCATTTTTCCAGTGTCTGAAAATGACAGCAAAGGTATCGAGGATGCCCGGTTTGTCAGATTTGTACATGATGATGGTGAAGTCACTTATTATGCTACCTACACAGCATACAATGGTTTCAGCATTTTGCCCAACCTGATCGAAACTCAGGATTTTGTTAGTTTCAGAATTATCACGCTGAATGGGAAAGCTGTTCAAAACAAGGGAATGGCTCTTTTTCCGCGTAAAATAAACGGTCAGTTTGTCATGTTGTCACGACAGGATGGGGAGAACAACCGTATCATGTTTTCTGACCATTTACATTTCTGGCAGGAGTCCAGCATCATTCAGGAGCCAACTTATCCCTGGGAGTTTATCCAGATAGGAAACTGCGGTTCGCCATTGGAAACAGAACAAGGCTGGTTAATGCTGACCCACGGGGTGGGGCCTATGCGCGAATATTGCCTGGGAGCAATCTTACTGGATCTCGAAAATCCAACAAAAATTATTGCCCGCATGAGAGAACCCTTTATGACACCTCATGAAACAGAGCGGGAAGGTTATGTTCCTAATGTGCTTTATTCCTGTGGTGCAGTTATTCATAATGGCGATCTTGTCATTCCCTATGCCATGTCAGATATTATGTCAGGTATTGCAACCGTCAACCTGGCAGAATTACTGAGTTGTATGCATCCTGTAAGCAACTAAGCTTTGACATGTGTTGCAAACAATCGTTGCCAGGCATTATTTCATGATTTCTGACATTTACCTGTGTGGGCAGTTATTGGGCTCAGTGTGCGACGGTCCTGGAAAAGACATTGATGATTACCACGCCGGCGATAATCAGGCCCATGCCGATGATTGCCGGCAGGTCCGGGACTTCCCGGTACAGCAGGGCCCCGGTGGTGGCGATCAGCACGATGCCGACGCCGGACCAGATGGCGTAGGTGATGCCCAGCGGGATGCTGCGCAGGGTCAGGGTCATGAAATAGAAGGACGTGCCATATCCCAGCACGACGATTACGCTGGGAACGATCTGGGTGAATTCCCTGGATGCCTTGAGGGCGCTGGTGGCGATTACTTCAGCCAGGATGGCGATTGCCAGATAGATGTAGGGCATTTGTTTCTCCTTTTGGGTTCATTTCATCACCTCGTTTGTGATCTGAATAGCCGGCCTGCAATCGCTATTGCAGTAATTTGATGTCGTCCATGGGCGGCTTTTCCCGGATTCCGCAAACTCCATCCGGGCTACGTTTGAAATTTTTATTCTGCCGATGCCCTGCTGGTGATTTGGCGCAGGTTGCGGTTGAGGAACGGAACCCGACAGGACAACCTGTCAATAGCGTGCCAGCTTCCCGGTCAGAAGAATACCGCATGGACTCAATGTTCCTCCTGGTCTTCATAGGCTGACGGCGGCGGGCAGGTGCAGACCAGGTGCCGGTCGCCATACACGGCATCGATGCGCCCGACCGGCGGCCAGTATTTGTCATCGTTCTGCTGATAGTCGGGAAAGAAGGCCTGTTTCTTGGAATAGGGCAGCTGCCAGTCTTCCATCAACAGGCGGTGGCAATGTGGCGCATTGTGCAGGACATTGTCGCTTGGGTCTGCATGGCCTTTTTCCAGGGTGGCTATTTCTTCCCTGATGGCGATCATGGCATCGCAGAAGCGGTCCAGTTCCGTCTTGTTTTCACTTTCGGTGGGTTCGATCATCATGGTATTGGCCACCGGGAAGGAAATGGTCGGTGCATGGAAGCCGTAATCGATCAGGCGCTTGGCAACATCGTCGACGCTGACGTTGCTGGTTTTCCTGAATTCGTGCAGGTCGATGATGCATTCGTGGGCGACCATGCCGTTTTTTCCGGTATAGAGGATGCGGTAATGGGGCGCCAGCCGACTGGCGATGTAATTGGCATTGAGTATCGCGACCTGGGTGGCGCGTTTCAGGCCGGCAGCGCCCATCATCGCGATATAGGCCCAGGAAATTGTCAGGATGCTGGCCGATCCCCAGGGTGCCGCGGAAACCGTGCCGATGGTGCCGTGTTCGCCCCTGGCCGGATTGACACCTTTCACCACCGGATGGTCCGGTAGAAACGGCGCCAGATGCCGGCCCACGCCGATCGGACCGACGCCGGGACCGCCGCCGCCATGGGGAATGGCGAAGGTCTTGTGCAGGTTGAGATGGGCGACGTCGGCGCCGATCTTACCCGGCCGGCAGATGCCCACCAGGGCATTGAAATTGGCGCCGTCCAGGTACACCTGGCCGCCGTGTTCGTGGACGATCCGGCAGATTTCCCGGAACGATTCCTCGAAGACACCATGGGTGGAGGGGTAGGTGATCATCAGCGCCGCCAGGCTGTCGCTGTATTGCGCCGCCCTGGCGCGCAGATCGTCGATATCGATATTGCCTTCCGCAGTGCATTGCAGTACCACCACGGTCAGGCCGGCCATGACCGCGCTGGCGGGGTTGGTGCCATGGGCGGAAGCCGGAATCAGACAGATGTTGCGCTGCTTCTGGCCGTTGACGCGGTGATATTTGCGGATCACCAGCAGACCGGAATATTCCCCCTGGGAGCCGGCATTGGGCTGCAGGGAAAGGCGTCGAAGCCGGTCAGGTCGCAGAGCATGTCCTCCAGTTCGCTGAACAGCTGCTGGTAGCCCAGCGTCTGAAACAGCGGGGCAAAGGGATGCAGGTTGCTGAACTCGCTGTGCGAGATGGCCTCCATGGCGGTGGCGGCGTTGAGCTTCATGGTGCAGGAGCCCAGCGGGATCATGGCCCGGTCCAGGGCGATATCGCGGCGCGCCAGCCTGCGCATGTAGCGCATCATTGCGGTTTCCGAATGATAGCGATGGAACACCGGGTGCTGGAGAATGTCGTCCCGGCGCAGCAACGATTCCGGAATACATTCACTGATTTGCCTGTCCAGGCCGTTGATGTCTGGAATGGCATCGGTGGCTGCGGAAAATGCCGTCCACAGGGCGCGCAGTTCGCGACGGGTGGTGGTTTCATCCAGGGAAATGCCAATATGGTCGGCATCGATGCTTCTGACATTGATGCCAACCTCCCGGGCACTGGCGGCGATACGTTTGGCGCGGCTGGGAACGATGACCACGATGCTGTCGAAGTAGCAGTCGCCGGTGAGTTTATAGCCCAGTTTGTGCAGTCCGGCGGCCAGTATTTGCGTGTAGCGATGCACCCGTCCGGCGATCAGGCGCAGTCCCTTCGGACCATGATAGATGGCGTAGAAGCTGGCGATTACGGCCAGCAGGACCTGCGCGGTGCAGATGTTGCTGGTGGCCTTGTCGCGGCGGATGTGCTGTTCCCGGGTCTGCAGAGCCATGCGCAGCGCCGGCTGCCCGAAGCTGTCTTTGCTGACCCCGATGATGCGCCCCGGCATGGCGCGCTTGAAGGCTTCCCGGGTTGCGAAATAGGCCGCATGCGGGCCGCCGTAGCCCATCGGCACACCGAAACGTTGGGCGCTGCCGACCACGATATCGACACCGAATGCCGCTGGTGGCTGCAGCAATACCAGGGACAATAAATCGGCGGCCACGGTGGTCAGCGCGGCTTTTTCCCGGGCGATGCTGGCAACATCGTGCAAATCCCTGATGGCGCCATTGGCATCGGGATATTGCAGCAGCACGCCGAAGAAATCCTGTTTTTCGAGAGCTGTGTACGGGTCCACGACGACGATCTCGAAGCCCATGGATTCGGCGCGGGTACGCAGCACGGCAATGGTCTGCGGAAAACAATGCCGGTCGACAAAATAACGATTGCTGGCGTTTTTCGACAGGCGCCGCGACATCGCCATGGCTTCCGCGGCGGCGGTCGCTTCATCCAGCAGCGAGGCGTGGGCGATCTGCATGCCGGTCAGGTCGATGATCATCTGCTGGAAATTCAGCAACGCCTCCAGGCGTCCCTGGCTGATTTCCGCCTGGTAAGGGGGGTAGGCCGTATACCAGCCGGGATTCTCCAGAACGTTGCGTTTGATCACCGCGGGCATGATGGTGTCGTAGTAACCCAGGCCGATCATCGATGTGAAGACCTTGTTGCGGGAACGCATTTTGCGCATGTAATCGATGACCGCGCGCTCACTGATGGTTTCGGTGAGCGACAGGGGTTCGGGATCGACAAGATTGGCGGGGATGGCTCTGTCGATCAGTTCCTGCAGGTTGCGGCAGTCCAGTGCAGCCAGCATCAGGTCGATCTGCTGCTGGTTGGGTCCGATATGGCGGTCGATGAAGTTGCCGCGCATTTCCAGTTGCTTCAGAGTGGGCTGGTTGTCAGGCATGGTCAGGGGCGATGATAGTGGTGAGGGACGAAAGGCAGGGACACACAGGTCACTGCCACTTGTTGCTTGCGGATTGTGCCATACAGCGGCGTGCCAGGCGCGGCACAGGCAGTCTGCACCCGGGCCATCGCGATCGGGCCGCCGACAGTCGGCCCGAAGCCGCCGCTGGTGACGACGCCGACCGTCTCACCGGCTGCGTTGCACAGTTCAGCGCCTTCCCGCAGCAGCGCCTTGCCGGCAGGACGCAGGCCGATGCGTTTACGGGGTGCTCCCTGTTCCAGCTGTTGCCGGATGACCGACCTGCCGGGATAGTCGTTGTGGGAATCTTTCACCAGCCAGGCCAGTCCTGCTTCCACTGGCGTGACCGTCTCGCTGAGTTCGTGTCCATACAGACTGAGCCCAGCTTCCAGGCGCAGCGTATCTCTTGCTCCCAGGCCAACGGGCTGTACGGATTGTTCGGCCAGCAGCAGTTCCGCCAGCTGCCGGACATGCCGGTTGGCGATGGAAATTTCGAAGCCATCTTCACCGGTATAGCCACAGCGTGCGATCTGACAGGGCATGGTGGCGATTTCGCTATTGCAGGCGGTCATGAAGTTCAGGCCGACGGCTTGCGGGCAGAATTTTTCCATGATCTCTGCCGCCAGGGGACCCTGCAATGCCAGCAGGGCCCGTCCGGTGAGCTCTTCGAGGCGACAGTCACCCGCCAGATGTCGCTGCAGGTGGGTGTAATCCTTGCTCTTGCAGGCGGCGTTGACCACCAGGTGAAACTGCCGCTCCAGACGGGTGACGATCAGATCGTCGATGATACCGCCCTGTTCGTTGGTAAAAACCGTGTATTTCTGTTGCCCGGATTGCAGGCCGCTGAAATCGCCGGGACAGAGCATCTCCAGTTGCTCTGCAGCGGATTCGGCGCCGAGCAGAAACTGCCCCATGTGCGAGATGTCGAAAAGGCCTGCCGCGCTGCGGGTATGGCGGTGCTCCGCGATGATGCCGGCGGGATAATGCAGAGGCATCTGGTGGCCGGCAAAGGCGACCATTTTTGCACCGAGTTCCTGGTG
>JAJRWJ010000090.1 GCA_024276805.1 Gammaproteobacteria bacterium | reverse complement strand
CTGGAGGAAGAGGATTTGGCTGAATTTCGGGAGATCTACAGGATTCTGGCCCATGAAGCGAGAAAGAAAATGAAGGAAGGCGAGCCTGATACGGGAATTCCGGAACTGAAAAAATAAGCCTCTGGAGAGGCAAGGTCAGCCGCAAGCTTTCAAGGAACACTGCCGGCGGCATGGCTTGTTGCCTGTTGTATTACAGAATGCGCTGCCTGCTCAGCTTGACGCTTTATGCATCGATAAACACCCGGCAAGACTACATTTGCCTTAATTTTTTGTTGCCCAGCATGGACCGGCGTCGGGACTGAAGCAGGGAAATGCCGACGATGCAGACCAGCGCCGCCATGGAGGTTTCCAGCAGCAGGAAAGTCCCGATCTTGAAATAGGCAAAGCCAGGGTGGACGCAACGCACCAGCCAGCCTGCAGCTTCATTGGCGATTGCAGAGCAATAGATCGATAGGCTCAACCAGATCTTGAGCCTGATCGGCAGATCGGTCATCAGCATCAGATGGGTCAGCGTCAAGATCAGCATACCCATTGCGAAAAGATGGAAATGTGCGACTTCCAGCAGGCTTTGGTAGCTTCTTGGTTGGCTGAAATCCCGTTCCGAACCGAGATAATAGGCGATTACCGAATCGGCGCTCAGGTCCATCTTGTGAAAATAAAGCAGGGCGTTGCTGATCCAGAGCAGGGCGATATAGCCCAGGAACATCAAAACCAGGACGTTCAACAGTAGTTGTCGATTTTGTTCGCCGGTAACGAAAAAACGCATTATCGTTTCTCTTCGATCATGATCTGGTAAACAGCCAGCACTTTTCTGGCGCTGTTGAGCGCAGCCCTGGTACTCAATGTCGCGCCGGTGATGCCCTGAATGTCCTTGTTGAAGTTTAGCTCCTGAAGTGGTTTTTGATACAGTTGGGCAAACCAGCGCGCTGGAGGCAGATATTCCGGTGGTTCATGGAAAGCCAAAGTATAGATATTACGCAGTTTGCCTTCTTCGTTCAAAACCAACAGCAGAGTTTCCGGTTTTGTTCTGACCTTATGCGTTTCGATGGCCGCATAGCCAAGCAGCCTGTCATCTGTTTTGCCGACATAAAAGGTAAACATTGCCGAGTTCAATTTGACCCGTGCCAATTGCTCGATACGCCGCATTTCCTCTTCATCGGGAAACAGGGACAGCATTTCCACTGTGGCATCCTGGCCAAAAGCGAGTTCCATGGCTTCATTGTTACTGTAGAAAATTTTTCCGTAGCAGGGGCTGATTAGTACTAGCAGCAGGAGTGCAGCCAGCAACGGTCTGCCGGATTGCATTGAAGAATTCATATTTTTAGGCATCGATTGGATAATTCCACCTTGTCAGATTTGATAAAAACATCTTGGTAGGGTACGCATCGCGTACCATTGCAAACATAAAACAGTAAAAATCGTGCAGTCTGGTACGCGATACATACCCTGCATTAAATAATCTGAAAAAGTAGAAATAAATAAAAACCATTATTATACGCATTACGCAGAGGTTTTCGGCGGCTGAATAACAAATAGCGCTGGTAACATAATACCAGCCGAAGCAAGGGCTGGCCGGAAATGGCAGGTTCCCGACCAGGACAGAAAAAATTTCTGTTTGGCGGTCAATAAATGAACCCCAAGCCAATATTGAAATCATCCGGGAGCTGGCCGCCTTTGGAGGTAAAATTCCGGTAGTCGGCTTTGATGACCACGTTGGGAATCGGTTTGTATTGTAGGCCGAATTGAAAAATTTTCTGATCCTGGAAAGGATCGTCCTCGAATCCGGCCGGTGCGCTTGCGATGGTGTCATACATTTCATAGCGGAAGAAAGGCGCCAGGTACTGGGTGGTGTCCGGCAGTATCAACGGTAAAATGTCATAACCCACCTCCGTGTACCAGCCATAATTGGATTTGCCGATGGTCTGGCCCTTGGCGGCGCTGAGAATATCCGCATCATCGATGAAGCCAAAAGAGCCCAGGGCGCGCAATTCCAGTCCCTTGTATTTCCACTGTACATGCGCCTCATAGAGCTGGGTAAAAACATCGGGTTTTTGGCCGGCGTATTGCTGATTCTGTCCGGAATTGCCCAGATACATCGATGTGCCGATGGAAAGTCCCGGGACCGAGGTGGGCGCGTAATCCAGCCGACCGACAAAGGCCAGATTCTCTGCCAGCGCCTGACTACCCTTTTGCCGGCCACCGCGAATGCCCTTGGGGCTGAAGCCTTCGGCATTCATGCCGTTGATGACATAAGTGGTATAGGTCAAGTCAGGGATTATTTCGCCAAACAGCCCGACACCGATTTCCCGCCAGGTGCTGGGGATGATTCGGCGTTCGACTTCCGGCCGGTTGTTGCCGAAAAAGAACGGTGGTTCATGGATCAGGTTGACAAAGCCCATGGGAATGAGCAGCATGCCGGCGCGGATATTGGCCATTGGATCAATAAAAAAATCCAGGGCGGCGAATTCCACGGAGACGGAGCCTCCTCTACCTGTTGTTGAATGTTCGAATTCAATTTCACTGTTGAAGATGATGCTGTCGGTGAATTTGTAGCCCAGATACATCACCAGTCGTTCAAAATCGGCATTGTTGCAGCCCTTGCCGTTCTGGTAGTTGCAATCCTTGTCTCCGACGATGGCTTGGTAATTGGCTTCGCCATAGGCGCCGATGGACAGACCTTGGTCTACTTGATAGACCTTGGAGGCCGCTGGTCCCAGCCCATATTGACTTTTATATTCGGGTTCTTCCGGGATGACCAGGTCGGTGCGCATTTTTTCGACTTCTTCAGTCAGCACCGTGGTTTTGCGTTCCAGTTCGGCTATGTCGCCTGTCTCCGGTTTGTTAGCGACCTTTTCCAGGTTTTTGCTCATTGCGTCGATTTGCTTTTGCTGGGCCTGAATGATCTTCCACATTTCTTCCATGGTCTGGGGTTTTTCGACAGCGCCCGCAGTGCCACAAAAAATACCCAGCACAAGGAGCGCAGGGAGGGGGAGGGTTAACATGTTCATTGATAAAGACTCCTGAGGAAACAAAATAATAGGCGAAACAATATAGTAATCTAAATGCAAATCATTCTCAAATAAAAATTAGAAAATCCAGGCAACCAACCTCTTTAAAAATGCTGAAAATATGCTGCCGTTGATCTACCTGGCAATGGCATGTCGCACCGCCATGGACTGCCTGATTACGTGAATTTAATGGTTTGAACAGTGCTGAGGGCCATGTCGAATCAGATAGGCCCAGTAGATCAAAAAACCTGAATGTTTCGCGGCAATAAAATAGAAATAACAATTGTTATGAATTATGTTTGATGTTAGTGTTGAGGATACAACCGCTT
>JAJRWJ010000089.1 GCA_024276805.1 Gammaproteobacteria bacterium | reverse complement strand
TATACGGCCCTTTTGGCGACGGAAGGCGTCACATTGCAGTTTACCGACGATGGCATCCAGCGCATCGCCGAACTCAGCTGGCATGTCAATGAAACGACTGAAAATATTGGAGCCAGACGGCTGCACACGGTCCTGGAGCGGTTGCTGGAAAATGTATCCTTTGATGCCCCCGATATGCCCGGAAAGTCTGTATTGATCGATGCGGCCTATGTGGACGAACATCTGTCGGAATTTGCCGAAGACGAGGATTTGAGTCGTTATATCCTGTGATTTGTGATGCGCCTGAGAGTGGACAATATCGAAGCCCGACCGACCGAAATCAAGCTGCATCAGCTTTCCAGAATTCTGGAAATCAGTTTTGACGACGGCAAGATGTTCCAACTCCCGTATGAATATCTACGTGTTTTCACGCCTTCCGCCGAAGCGCTGGGGCATGGCCCGGGACAGGAGGTTTTGCAAACCGGCAAGGAAAATGTCACCATTGTGGAAATCAAGCCCATAGGCAATTATGGCATTGCACCCAAATTCAGCGATGGCCACAGCAGTGGTATCTTTACCTGGGAACTGCTGTACAAGCTGGGCAGCGATTATACGGAACTCTGGGCGGATTATCTGCACAGACTGGAACAGGCCGGGTATCAGCATGAGTGATCAGCGACAGCTGTCTGGTCCGCGATGCGTACCCTACATTAATCAATCTGACAAGTAGAATCAGATGTCATTCTGTAAATGATGGTGGACACTATCTAATGAAGCAACGAAAACATATGTAGGTGGGCAAAGCACAGCGTGCCCAACAATGCAGCTGAATAACCAGAAAGACAAATTCAATTAAGTCACCAGGCAAAACAGGTTCTGTACCGGACAAGATTATGACAGAAAATAACACTACACATTTTGGCTTCAAAAAAGTTGCCGTCGAAGAAAAGGCTAATCTGGTTCGAGGCGTTTTTGATTCCGTCGCGGACCAGTACGATCTGATGAACGATTTGATGTCGCTGGGCATTCATCGCATCTGGAAGCGCGTCGCCGTGCAGCTGAGCAATGTTCGTGAAGGCGAGCGGGTTCTCGATCTGGCCGGCGGCACCGGGGACTTGAGCCTATTGTTTGCAAAACGCGTCGGCAGGCAGGGCGAGGTGGTGCTGGCCGATATCAATGCCTCTATGCTGCGCAACGGTCGGGACAGATTGATCGACCGCGGCGTGGTCGGCAATATTCGCTATACCCAGGTCAATGCCGAAAAACTGCCTTTTTCGGACAACAGCTTCGATTGCGTGCGTATCGGCTTCGGTCTGCGCAACGTCACCGACAAGGATGCCGCGCTACGTTCCATGTATCGGGTTCTGAAGCCGGGTGGCCGCTTGATCGTCCTGGAATTTTCCCATCCCACCGACAAAATTACCGAGAAAGTCTACGATTTCTACTCCTATAATCTGCTGCCGAAGATGGGCGAATGGATCGCCAAGGATGGTGACAGTTATCGTTATCTGGCGGAATCCATCCGCATGCATCCAAAGCAGGACGAGTTGAAACGGATGATGGAAAATGCCGGCTTCGAGCGCTGTGAATATTTCAACATGACCCAGGGCATCGTCGCTGTGCATCGCGGTTATAAATTTTAACGCCATGATCAAACCGTTATTGATCGGCGCCATCGAGGCCGCGCTCAACCGGTATCTGGCGCTCGCTGAAAATACCGGAGAGTTTCTCCAGCCACTGGCTGGCAAGGTCATTCAGGTTCGGGTTCAGCCCTTCAACTGGGCATTTTACCTGTGCCCGACGGCAGACACCATACAACTGCTGGAAAGCTACCCACATGAACCGGATGTCACTTTGACCGGCTCACCTGCCGCGTTGGGTCTGATGACCTTGAAGGATGCGCCGCTGCACGGTTTCTTCTCCGGGCGGGTGAAGATCGAAGGTGATCCTGGCAGTGGTGAAAAATTGCTGCAACTCTTTGATCGGCTGGATATCGATCCGCAAGCGAAGCTTGCACAACTGGCTGGCGAAAATGTCGCTAACCGGCTCGGGCAGTTGCTGCGCTCCGGAAAACAGTGGCGTGAGGAAACAGCGTCCACGCTGCAACTGGATGTCGTCGAATTTCTGCAGGAGGAAAGCAGGGATCTGCCGGCGCGCGCGGAAGTGGATATTTTTTATCGCCAGGTCGACATGCTCAGCGCCGATTTCGACCGAATGCAGGGCAGAGTGGAAAAACTGCAACAGATCTGTCGGGATCCCGCTGGCAAAGAATGATTTTTTCTGTGCCACAACCACAGCGGCGCTGGCATGGCCCTGAACCATGCCGGTAAAAAGTCTCCTGGCCAGGCGCCTCCCAATCTTTGAACAGGTAGACATGTGATACGTCCCAAGCTGTTATTTCGTTTAATTCATATCAACTGGATCCTGGTCTATCATGGTCTGGATGAAATCGTTCTAAAGACGCATTTATTCCGTCCGATTCGCTATCTGGCTGTTTTTTCACCTTCTTTCTGGATGCGCGAACGTGTGGAATCCCGGGCTGTGAGAATTCGCCGCACCCTGGAGGATCTCGGTCCGATCTTCGTCAAATTTGGCCAGGCGCTTTCCACCCGCAAGGATCTGCTGCCCGATGATATTGCCGATGAGCTGGTCAAGCTGCAGGACAAGGTGCCGCCCTTTGCCAATGACATCGCCCGCAGGATCATCGAGCGGGAACTGGACATGTCCGTGGATCAGGCTTTTGCGGAATTCGATGCCGAACCGCTGGCTTCGGCGTCGGTCGCCCAGGTGCATACCGCGATCCTGCAAGACGGTGAAGAGGTCATCGTCAAGGTGCTGCGCCCGGATGTGGAAAAGCGCATCCGTTCCGATATCGAACTGCTCTATGAGCTGGCGAAATTTGCCACCAGGTTCTGGCCGGATGCGCGTAGATTGCGGCCCATCGAGGTGGTGTCCGAATTTGAGAAGACCCTGATCGATGAACTGGACCTGGTCCGCGAGGC
>JAJRWJ010000088.1 GCA_024276805.1 Gammaproteobacteria bacterium | reverse complement strand
TCAATCAACTTCGTCACTACATTCGTTGAATGTAAATCCATTCCACCGTATAGTTTCATTTCTGCCTCCTCGGTCAATTGGATACAACGCTAGTGTACAACACAGGCGCTGATCTGGGAGGCAGGCTAGATGATTATCAGGTCTTGCAAGAACACATTAAAGTCATACATACCTCAGTCAGGCCTCACATTATACGTAGATCGGTATTATGGTAGACTGCTCTAAAATATAAGGTGGAAGAGGATTTTGTGTATGCCGCCAAGAGTTAGAGAACTCATTCAGGATTTAGAAAAAGGCAGGGTTTGAGAATAGAGGTGGAAAAGGGCGTCATAGAAACTTTGTGCATCCGAACGTTCCAAAGCCAATTACAGTATCAGGTAAACTTGGCGACGATGCAAGGCAATATCTCATCAAAGCAGTGAAAAGCGCTATTGAAGAGGCTGAGAAATGAAAGATAGTGATCGATATGTAAAAATAGTAGAGTGGTCCGAAGAAGATCAATGCTACGTTGGCAGTTGTCCAGGCTTGATGTATGGTGGGTGTCACGGGGCAGATGAAAAGGAGGTGTTTGAAGAATTATGTCAGATTGTCGAGGAAGTTATAAAGACTTATCATGAAGAGGGGAAAGCGCTGCCTCTTGCGACATCAGGGAAAGACTATACCAACCGAATGCAAAGTGCAGCATAAGTGGTGCGCCGGGGCAGTACCTGGGTAAAATTCAGAGGTCCTCTCAATGTCGCCTTCAGCCTCCGGGAGAAGGCTGGGATGATGGTATAAAATACATGGGGCTCTGAATATTACGTACCTGGAAGTCCGGGGAAGCATTCCTGTCTGTGGAAAGGATGAGACATGTTGAACGTAATGATGCTACGAAGAGGAATCTAATGAATACACAGCTTGAGGATATCAGGAGCTGGCAGGTACTCGCAACTTACTGCAGGGATCAGCCGGGAGGGCAGGGTGTGAGTCCATCGCCGCGGCTCGTTCGGGCGGGCGTGTGCGCGTATTTCAGCAAAGTCATGTTCATGGAATACTCGGAAAAAGATGTCTTGGATGATTTCCTCGAGATAGCCAAGAGGTACTGTGATGCCAAGTTCATGGTCACGAACTGGCGCCACTACCTGACGCCCTTCGAGGCCCGGGTCGGTAAGCTGCCAAGGTTCAAAAGCCTGACTTCCCAAGAACGGGATCAGTTCTTGACGGCAATTCGCGCGATGAAGGCGAGGTTGAGCGTGGTCGTCGGCGGACGAACGGAGAATGTGGGTGGGATTATCAACGTTGCACGCACAGTTGTACAAGAGGGGGAAGACACGGCTCTGTTCGCGTTGTTTCACGAAATCGGCCACGGAGTGCAGACGGAAGGCGACATCCCCGGAAACGTCAAGGATGCAATTTTCACGCACAAAACCGAGACCGGTACCCGTTTCGGTGAACTGTTCGCGGATGCATTTGCATCAATTGCTTTGAGCGCCTGCGGCCGATCACCCAAGCAGATCATGAGTGGTGCCGAAGGAGCCCTGGCTGACCACGGTTCCGACGCAGACCACCCCGACTGGCCGACGAGAAAGGAAAACATCTACAACTGTCTGGGAGCTTAAACTGCGAAGAAGCGAAGAAGGGGGCGGGTCTTGCAATAGCGTGTTTATAGGCTATAATTTTTCGCCATGGCGAGACCACTCAGAATTGAATTGGCAGGCGGTTTATATCATGTGACATCCAGAGGAAATGGGAGGAATGATATATACCTTGATGATGAAGATCGAG
The DNA here is from genome assembly GCA_024276805.1 of Gammaproteobacteria bacterium. Taxonomy (GTDB): domain Bacteria; phylum Pseudomonadota; class Gammaproteobacteria; order Methylococcales; family Methylomonadaceae; genus JANEMG01. Next base: position 954 of record JAJRWJ010000088.1, on the reverse strand, counting down.
CGAATTGGCTTGGTTTGCTTGATGAAGTTTGCCGTCGTTTCAATTGGGTCTGCCACGCCTATTGTTTGATGAGTAATCATTACCATGTGGTGGTGGAGACGGCGGAAGGGAATTTATCGAAGGGTATGCGCCATTTGAATGGTGTGTATACGCAAAATCTTAATCGTCGTCATAAGCGTGTTGGGCATGTTTTTCAGGGTCGTTATAAAGCGATATTGCTTGAATTATCGCGTTATGTGGTACTTAATCCGGTCCGGGCTGGTATGGTCAAGGATGTGGGCGATTGGCCCTGGAGTAGTTACCGGGCGATGACAGGGCAATCCGAATCCCTGGATTGTTTGCAGACAGGCTGGTTATTGGCCCAATTCAACAGGGAAAGAAGCAGAGCTGTCATGGGTTATGAAGATTTTGTGCGCGCCGGAATCGGCTTGCCACCTGTGTGGACTCAACTGAAGAATCAGATCTTTCTTGGAAAGAAAGACTTTGTGGAAAGGATGCAAAAACGGGTGGTATCCGAATCTGGTCATATAACCGAAATACCCAAGGTGCAAAGGCGAAGCATCGCTAAGCCATTGGATTATTATATTGTGAATTATTCCCAGATTAAAGATGGGATGAGAGCAGCATTTACCACGGGAAATTACACGATGCAACAAATAGCTAAAGCTTTTGGTGTCCACTATTCAACGGTCAGTAGAGCAGTTGATAAATGAGTGATGTATATATTGCAGGACTGCAAGACCTGACTCCATGCTGATGAGTCAACAAGCTTCGATTATTCCTCATATCATCGATCAGCATGCCGAGGAAGCAGCATTTCTCTGGCTGCTGCGCAGCAATGCCGTTCATGCGCCGCATTATGATTTGCAGGATCTGGCAAAACTGGACGATCGTGTCGAGGCGCATATCGATGGTCTGAGAATCGCAGGCGATTATGGCTGGCAGGTCAGTCTG
>JAJRWJ010000009.1 GCA_024276805.1 Gammaproteobacteria bacterium | reverse complement strand
TCTTTCATAACAATAAATAATGACTACTCAAGCAGAAGCAGGAACACCAGCATTTGATGTTGTAAAGCAAGTGTTATCCCTTGTATTGGTGGTTGCTGGTGTAGCGGCTTTTTACTATTTTTCCGAAGTTTCCTTTCTGTACCGGGTTTTGGCCCTGGTAGCGGTTGTCGTTTTGGCACTGATACTGCTTTTGATGACTGACGCGGGAAGAAGATTCTGGGTGTTCATGCTGGAGGCCAAGCAGGAAGTGAGGAGAGTGGTATGGCCATCCCGGCAGGAAACCATGCAGACCACGTTGATGGTTTTTGCCATGGTGTTTATCGTCGGTTTGATCTTGTGGCTGCTTGATATGTTTTTGTTTTGGGGGGTGCGGATGCTGACAGGCCAGGGGGGTTAACAGAATGGCGCTCCGCTGGTATGTTGTGCATGCGTATTCGAATTTTGAAAATAAAGTAAAGCAGTCTCTGGAAGAGCGCATCAAAAGAGAGGGTCTGGAGCAATATTTTGGCAAGATCCTGGTGCCCACCGAAGAAGTCGTGGAAATGCGCATGGGTCAGCAGCGCAAAAGTGAACGCAAATTTTTTCCTGGCTATGTGCTGGTGCAGATGGAACTGAATGACCAGACCTGGCATCTGGTAAGAGATGTACCGAGAGTTCTTGGTTTTATCGGTGGCACATCCGAACGGCCGGCGCCTATTTCCGACCAGGAAGCCGATGCGATTCTCAATCGTGTCGAGGAAGGAGTGAAAAAGCCGCGACCGAAAGTACTGTTTGAAGTTGGCGAGGTCGTGCGCGTCATCGATGGCCCGTTCAAAGACTTCAACGGTGTCGTCGAGGAAGTCAATTACGAGAAAAACACGCTGCGAATTTCAGTGCTCATTTTTGGCCGTTCCACGCCCGTCGAACTGGGCTTCGACCAGGTGGAAAAAGCCTGATCGCCCTATACGCTCTCCACACGGGAGTGTATATCACATGGTTTATCTAAAGATCTCTGTCGTTGTGGCAGAGATTTTCTTATCTTTATGGGGAGCTGAAATGCGTTTGTACCCACAGCGGAGTCAACAATGGCAAAAAAAATAGAAGCCTATATCAAATTGCAGGTGAAGGCCGGCGAGGCGAACCCCAGTCCTCCTGTCGGTCCCGCATTGGGCCAGCATGGGGTCAATATCATGGAGTTTTGCAAGGCCTTCAATGCGAAAACCCAGGAAATCGAAAAAGGACTGCCAATACCGGTAGTCATCACCGTATACAGCGATCGCAGTTTTACCTTCGTTACCAAGACACCACCGGCTTCAGTGCTGCTGATGAAAGCGGTAGGTCTGAGCAAGGGCAGCAGTACGCCCAACACCAATAAAGTCGGAACCGTCACCCGCCAGCAGCTGGAGGAGATTGCGAAAACGAAAATGGAAGATCTGAATGCGGCAGACCTGGATGCGGCGGTCAAAATCATTGCCGGCAGTGCGCGCAGCATGGGCCTGAATGTGGAGGACGCGTAATGGCATTATCAAAAAAAGCCAGACTCATTCGAGAAAAAGTCGACAGTAACAAACAGTATGCATTCGATGAAGCAGTCAGTCTGTTGAAGGAGCTGGGCACGGCAAAATTTCCGGAATCCATCGATGTCAGCGTCAATCTCGGTATTGACCCAAGGAAATCCGATCAGAATGTTCGCGGTGCAACCGTACTGCCCAACGGTACAGGCAAAAATGTCCGGGTCGCCGTTTTTACCCAGGGCCCCAATGCCGACGCGGCACGAGAGGCTGGCGCCGATATTGTCGGCATGGAGGATCTTGCCGAACAGGTGAAAAAGGGTGAAATGGATTTCGATGTGGTTATAGCCTCCCCCGACGCCATGCGCGTCGTCGGTCAATTGGGACAGATTCTGGGTCCCAGAGGCTTGATGCCCAATCCGAAAGTCGGCACCGTTACACCGGATGTGGCAACCGCGGTAAAAAATGCCAAGTCGGGACAGGTGCGCTACAGGACCGACAAGGGCGGCATCATTCATTGCACGATCGGCAAGATTGCCTTTGACGCGCAGGCCATCAAACAGAATCTGGAGGCCCTGCTGGCGGATCTGAAAAAAGCCAAGCCAAGTGCGGCGAAAGGCATCTATGTGAAAAAGATAACCTTGTCGACAACCATGGGGCCGGGTTTGAGTATCGACCAGAGTTCCATCGAGGACTAGTACAGCAGCTTTTTTTGTCCTGGCGGGTAAGTACAATAAAACACCATGTGTAAGTATGAATTTTTATACTTGCCCGATCGCCAGGGAGCAATGAATGCCGCACTAGTACTGCGTCGATCGGCAGACTTCGATTCTCCGGGTGGAGTATCGGGGAAAACAGTCAGGCATATCGGCGGCCTGACTGACAAAGAACTTTGAGGTGCCGGCCATGTCGGCAACTGTCAAAGACCGCAGGTGTTCCTGGAAGAAGTTTAGAATATATAGATATCTTCAGGAGCTTAATGATGCCTGCGCAGATGGGAGCTGGAGCCGGGAAACTGGTGAAAGGGACCGTAAGTGGCGCCCACTGAGGGCGCCTTTTGTTCAATCTGAAATATTTCAGAAATTTAACCGGAGGTAAATTGTGGCACTTGCGTTGGATGACAAAAAAGCTGTCGTCGAAGAGGTAGCTGCTATCGCCGCTGAAGCACATTCGGCAGTTGCTGCCGAATACCGTGGCCTGACCGTGACGGAAATGACAGAGCTGCGCAGAATGGCGCGTGATTCTGGCGTTTATCTGCGTGTGGTGAAAAACACACTGGCTCGCAGGGCTTTCGAGGGAACGGAGTTCGCCTGCATGAACGATGATCTGAAAGGACCATTGGTGCTGGCATTCTCCCTGGAAGACCCGGGTTCGTCAGCACGTCTGGTCAGGGATTTTGCCAAAGAGCATGACAAATTATCCGCCCGACTGGTAGCAGTCGGCGGTCAACTATACGATGCCTCGTAACTGCAGCGATTGGCCAATCTGCCGACGCGCGATCAGGCGATCAGCCTGTTGATGGCGGTAATGAAGGCACCCGTTGAAAAATTTGTCCGCACTCTGGCTGAACCACATGCCAAGCTGGTCCGAACCGTTGCTGCGGTAAGGGATCAGAAACAGGCGGCGTAAAGTAATAAACCAGTTTTAACCATTTTAATTTAGAGGAATTTAACCATGGCGGTTTCACAAGAAGAAATCCTAGAAACTATTTCTAACATGACAGTAATGGAAGTCGTTGATCTGATCTCGGCGATGGAAGAGAAATTCGGCGTTTCCGCAGCTGCAGCAGTTGCCGCAGCGCCAGCTGCAGCAGCCGATGCCGGCGCCGAAGCGGCTGAGCAGACGGAATTTGATGTGGTCCTGACAGGCATGGGATCGAATAAGGTTTCCGTCATCAAGGCTGTTCGCTCCATCACCGGTTTGGGCTTGAAAGAAGCGAAAGCCGAAGTGGAAAGCGCTCCTTCCACCATCAAGGAAGGCGTCAGCAAGGATGAGGCCGAAGAAATCAAAAAGCAGCTTGAGGAAGCCGGCGCTTCTGTCGAAGTTAAATAATAACTTTGATCAATACAGGCACCGCGCCTGAAAATCGTGGCTGGTGGCGCTATGTCACCGGCCTTTTGCCGTTTATCGAAATTAATGAACGGCAGAAAACATTCTTGACGAAAAGGTAAGGAAGCAAAATGGCCTACTCTTTCACCGAAAAAAAGCGTATTCGCAACAATTTCCAGAAAGGTACCGAAGTACTCGAAGTACCCTATCTCCTGGCGACACAGTTAAATTCATATGCAAGCTTCCTGCAATCGGGTATCGCGCCCGAACAGCGCAAGGAGCAGGGATTGCATGCAGCATTTTCCAGCATTTTCCCCATCGAAAGTCATTCGGGATATGCTGTCCTGGAATATGTGCGTTATCGCCTCGGTGAACCCACGTTCGATGTCAGGGAATGTCAGCAGCG
>JAJRWJ010000008.1 GCA_024276805.1 Gammaproteobacteria bacterium | reverse complement strand
GCGGTAAGAATTGCAACTTTCTTTGGTTTATTCATATTGGCTGGTTTCAGTTTTGCTGTTTATCGAAGGTTAAAAAAAAGAATTCGGAAGCGTCGGAGTATGATTTTATCATAATGTTTGTAGAACGGTCGCCAGAACCGTCCATTCCACACGGCGAGCGCATATAAATCGCTGTAAAAATAGCACCTTAGCCTACCATCCGGGCTTCATTCGATTCAGGATTTGCCGCTTTGTTCATGCCGATGAGCGCTGATTCCCGTAGAAAAGCCGCCTCGACCCGGCTACACTCATCACCTATGGTAGTTCTCCTGATGGATTACCCTATCCTTTTGCTTTTTCATGATTTTATATGCGCTCGCCCTGCCCATTCCATGCCGGTAAAAAACACTGTCCTGGGGCTGCCGCATTGTTGCCCGGGACACATGATGCAGCCCGAACAGGCGCCGCTGGAACAGGATTGGGGGTTGTTCGGGTTGAGGCCGGCAGCGTGGATAAAAAAAATTACATTTAATGGCAGGAACCCAGTAAAATACAGGAGAAATAATCTTGACCAATACCCTTAAACCCGTTAGGTTATCCGGTTTTGTGCAAAATAAATGTGCTTTGTCGGGCGGCGGGTTTTTATCGATGAATCGAATCATGCATCGGTCGGCATGCCGAGTGGCTGGGTAAAAAGACGGGCAGCTACCCGACAGCATCAAGTATCGACATGATCGACAACTTCAATTCGTCGATCATGGAGAAAGCAGCCAGATGCATCCGGCTGTTTTATTTCCATATGCATTCTAGAGGGCGGGTGTTTATGGATGCCAATCAGTCAATTTGTGAGGTGTATCGTGGAGCTCAGTGGAGCGGAAATAGTAGTCCATAGTCTGAAAGACGAAGGCGTTGAATATATCTTCGGTTATCCCGGGGGCGCGGTATTGCATCTTTATGATGCCTTGTTCCGGCAGGATGAGGTCAAACATGTTCTGGTCAGGCATGAGCAGGCCGCGACCCATGCGGCGGATGGTTATGCGCGCGCCACCGGCAAGCCCGGCGTGGTGCTGGTGACTTCCGGCCCGGGGGCGACCAATGCCGTGACCGGCATTGCCACGGCTTTCTATGATTCCATCCCCATGGTGGTCATCTCCGGGCAGGTGCCTTCGGCGGTGATTGGCAGCGATGCTTTTCAGGAAGTGGACATGGTCGGCATCACCCGGCCTTGCGTCAAGCACAATTTTCTGGTCAAGGATGTAAACAAAATAGCCGAGACCATCAAAAAAGCCTTTCATATCGCCACCACCGGGCGGCCAGGTCCTGTCGTCGTCGATATTCCCAAGGATATTACCGATCCCAACGTCAAGGTGCCCTATAAATATCCGCAGAAAATCTCGCTGCGCTCCTACAATCCGGTCGTCAAGGGACACAAGGGGCAGACCAAAAAGGCTGTCGACCTGCTGCGGCGGGCGAAACGGCCGATGATCTACTCTGGTGGCGGCGTGGTTCTGGGCAATGCCAGCAAGGAATTGCGGGAATTCACGCAGTTGCTGAATTATCCGATCACCAATACCCTGATGGGGCTGGGCGCCTATCCCGGCACGGATCGGCAGTTCGTCGGCATGCTGGGCATGCACGGCACCTATGAAGCGAATCTTGCCATGCACGAATGCGATGTGCTGATCGCCATAGGCGCCCGGTTCGATGATCGGGTGACCGGCAAATTGAGTGAATTCTGTCCCTATGCCAAAGTTATCCATATCGATATCGACCCGGCATCGATAGCAAAAAATGTCCGTGTCGATATTCCCATCGTCGGCGAAGTCAAACCGGTATTGAAGGAAATGATCGATCTGGTCAAGCAGCGCCAAGACAAATTGCACAGCAAGGCCGTGGCGGCCTGGTGGGAGCAGATCACCAAATGGCGTAGTATCGACTGCCTGCAATATGATCGTGAGAGTCGTCTGATCAAGCCCCAATATGTCATCGAGCAGCTTTATGAGGTGACCGAAGGCAATGCCTACGTGACCTCCGATGTCGGTCAGCACCAGATGTGGGCCGCCCAGTATTACAAATTCGACAAGCCCCGGCACTGGATCAATTCCGGTGGCCTGGGCACGATGGGCTTTGGTCTGCCGGCGGCGATCGGTGTCAAGCTGGCCCATCCAAAAGCGGATGTGGTGTGCGTGACCGGGGAAGGCAGCATCCAGATGTGCATCCAGGAACTGGCCACAGCTCTGCAGTACAATACGCCGATCAAGGTCGTCAATCTGAACAACCGCTACCTGGGCATGGTGCGGCAGTGGCAGGAATTTACCTATGAAAGCCGCTATTCGCATTCCTATATGGATACCATCCCCGACTTCATGAAGCTGGTCGAGGCCTATGGCCACGTCGGCATGCACATCGAACAGCCGGAGCAGGTTCGCCCGGCTCTGGAAGAGGCTTTCGCAATGCGCGACCGTTTGGTTTTTCTGGATATCATCACCGATCGTGACGAAAACGTTTACCCGATGATCGAAGCGGGCAAGGCGCATAATGATATGAAACTGGCGCCGGGAACACCGGTAGACAGGGAGTTGGCCTGATGCGGCATATTATTTCCATTTTGATAGAGAATGAGGCGGGCGCCTTGTCCCGGGTGGCGGGATTGTTTTCCGCCAGAGGCTACAATATCGAATCCCTGACCGTGGCCCCTACCGAAGATCCCAGTTTGTCGCGTATGACGCTGGTGACCCGTGGCAGCGACCAGATAATCGAACAGATCACCAAGCAGCTGAACAAGCTCATCGACGTGGTCAAATTGATCGACCTGGTGGATGCGCCGCATATCGAGCGGGAGCTGATGTTGGTGAAGGTCAAAACCGGTGATGGCGGCCGCGAGGAAGTGAAAAGAATGGCGGATATTTTTCGCGGCAGAATTGTCGACGTCACCAAAAACAGTTATGTGATCGAAATTACCGGGACTTCCGACAAACTCGACGCATTTATTGCCGGCATCGATGAAAAAGATATCATCGAGGTCGTGCGCTCGGGCACCACCGGTATTTCCCGGGGTGACAAGGGCCTGCATCTATAGGCGGGCCTTTGCCCTTGACAGACTGTGTAGGGTGCATGAGCGCAGCGTCATGCACCATGACGGCTTTTACCGTGTGGACAGCGGCACATTGCCAGGAAAAACAAAACTGATTCAATTATTGATTTCTAAAAAACAGCTACAAGAGGAAACACATGCAAGTTTATTACGATAAAGATGCTGATCTTTCAATCATAAAAAGCAAAAAAGTGGCGATTATCGGCTACGGATCGCAAGGCCACGCCCATGCCAATAATCTGCAGGATTCCGGTGTCGATGTGATCGTCGGTCTGCGTGCCGGTTCGGCTTCGGCGGTAAAAGCCGAAAATGCCGGTTTGCAGGTGATGGCCATTGCCGATGCGGTGGCGGCGGCCGACGTGGTGATGATTCTGGCGCCCGACGAGCATCAGGCGGCATTGTATCAGGAGCAGATAGCACCCAACATCAAACAGGGTGCGGCCCTGGCTTTCGCCCATGGCTTCAACATCCACTTCGAACAGATCGAGCCGCGCGCCGATCTGGATGTCATCATGATCGCGCCGAAGGGGCCGGGACATCTGGTGCGTTCCACCTATACCCAGGGCGGTGGTGTGCCTTCCCTGATCGCCATCTACCAGGATGCCAGTGGTCAGGCCAAGGACATTGCGCTGTCCTATGCGTCGGCCAATGG
>JAJRWJ010000087.1 GCA_024276805.1 Gammaproteobacteria bacterium | reverse complement strand
TTTTTTCTGTGCCATCCGCTTGACGGCAAGCTTGAGGAAATAGAAGAAGGTTGCCGGATCACTGTCACCCTCATCGACCTGATACCAGAGGCAGGGAATGTTTTTGCCAGCCAGATAGCTGGCAATCAATGTGGTTTTACTTGCGCCCCCCGAACCCGACACCCAGACGACAGGATGTTGACGGCATTTATCCAGGCGCACAAACAATCGATTCCGGTGCAGGACCCCGCTAATTTTCGGAGCCATGAGTTTGGCAATCTTTTGGGTTGGTTTGTCCATCTGATTTTCAGTCGTCAATGCCATCAAGCTATTCGTAAATATCGGTTCATTCTAAAGCATCCGATATGATAGGATCACTGTTTAATGCCTCGACAGGCTAATATCCATGGACAATAAACTAAAGATCCATGGTCCCAGATGCCTGGAGGATGCAATAATGTGCTGACTAAAAAGCAATTCAATTATGTGTTATGGATAACCGTGCAAATTCCACTCAATGCATGGGCTGCAGATCAGGACCCGGTTGTTCTGGACGCTATGGAGGTTGTAGGTGATAACGCCTCCATCAATCGTTTCGAGGATCCTCCGCTAAGCGCACAGATTTTTCTGCGCAGGGAAATTGAAGAACGGCACATCAAGGCGGTTCAGGATCTGATGGACGATATTCCCAATTTCCATGTCTCCAGTGCCGGCAGCCGCGGCCCCAATAATATCTTCAGTATTCGTGGCCTCACCAACACCTTGGTATTTGGCAACGCACCGATCAGTATTTATGTCGACGATGTGCCCTTCGGGGATCCCTTTACTTTTGCCAACCATCTCTACGGGGTCGAAAGCATCGAAGTATTCCGGGGTCCGCAATCGACACTCTTCGGAAAGAACAGTTACGGCGGTGCTTTCAATATAACAAACCGGCGCCCTGGAGAAGAGTTGCAGGGCGAATTGTCCGTTGCCGGCGGAAACTTTGATGATCGTGCTGTCAATGGTTATTTCAGCGGGCCCTTAGTGCAGAACCAGCTGGCCTTCAGCCTCGCTGGCGCCTATTCGAAACGCGACGGTTTTCTTAACAACACTTTTCTGCATATCCGCGCCGATAACCGGGAGTACACGGGAGGGAGAGGCTCGTTGATATGGACGCCATCGAATGCCTGGCATATCAGTTTCTCAGGCAGTCTTAATAATTTCGACGATGGAGCAGGACGAATAGTTCCAGTGGATGGTGAACCCTTCACCATCCAATCCAATCTTCCAGGTGAAACAAAACAGTTTATCGATACCGAAGCTTTGAGAATTCGTTATCTGGCCAGGGCTTTTGTAGTGCTATCCGTTACTGCCAGAAGGAACTGGAAGCTTGATCCACGTATTATTGATTTGGATTTGACGCCGGCATCGATTGCCCAAATTGAGACGCGTGAGAATGTGCGCCAATGGAGCCAGGAGGTTAGAATACAGTCCCCTGAACATCCTGGTGAATGGGATTGGCGCATTGGGGTTTTTGGGCTGTTCAGTGAAGATAAAAGCAGCAATGTGCTTACTTTATTTGGCGGCAGTGAGGCGACCCAGGATAAAATAGATGAAAACAGCTATGCCGGTTTCGGTTTTATCAACTACAGAGGATTTGCAAATACCGAGCTGAATTTTGGCCTTAGAATGGATTATGTCTATTCAAGAATCGACCGCAAACGCCAGGGTGGACCCTTTGGCCCAATTCCGGCGGGTCTGGAAAAACAGCAGGACTCGTTTTTTTTGTCAGTCCGAAACTTGGCTTTAACCATAGGCCTTTGCCCCAGGTATCGCTGTATGGCTCAACCCAGTTGGCTTTTAAACCGGGCGGATTCACCACCACGGATCTGAACGATTTTTCCGGATTTGCTCAGGAATCGATGTGGGCCAGCGAATTGGGCATTAAATCCCGTTGGTTGGACAATCAGCTTCGTGCAAATTTAGCGGTGTTTTATTATGATATCAAGGACTATCAAGTCGAACGTTCGTTTACACCGACGGAGTTGTTCGTGTTCAATGCCCCTGAAGTCACCTCATACGGGGTGGAACTGGAATTTTACGCAAAGGCCTTTGCGGATTTCGAACTGGAAGCAACATTCGGTTTCACGGAAATTACATTTGACCGGTTCAGGGATCCTAACTCCAATGAAAACCTGGCTGGCAATAGGCCGCCTTACGTTCCCAAGTACAATTATTTAATTGCATTGCAGCACCAGGATCTCTGGGGTTTATTTGCCCGAGTTGAATTAGTCGGGACGGGAAAAACCTATTTTGACGATTTCAACACCGAATCGCTTAAACAGAATGCTTACGAGATCGTCAATACGCGTCTTGGCTACTCCATAGGGCCAGTGGAAATATATGGTTTTGTAAATAATCTGGCGGACAATGAATATTTCACACAAAAGTTCAGCTTCCGTTCTGGAGTTCCCGGCAATCCCAGGACTTATGGAATTGGCTTGAAACTTGGTAATTGACGGTCATCAAAGAACCAGGTCTCACAAAACTGCATTATAAAAATATGTCGTTTTGTCTTCGCGTATCAGGACTTTCAGTCAGTTATTCAGACCCATTTGCTCAAGCGGGTGGATATCAAGTTTCATGACCATACCAATTCAGCGCTGTCCAGGGTTGGATAGCGTAATCTGTCGGGAACCGATCCTGACGACAAGTTCCTTTTCACCGACGAAATAGGGTCGCCAGTATTTAATGGAAAAAGGCACGGCAATATTCAACCAGAAAGCGGTTAACATCAAGGTGTAAAATGCCGCAGTGGTGAAGATGGCATTTTGCACATAACCGATATCCAGAACCACAAAGGCCAGTTCGGCGCGCCCCAGCATACCCACCCCTATCATGATACTTTCATGCCAGGCGAAACTGCCGGTATAACGGGCTGCCAGCATGGCGGAAATGACCTGGATGGTAAAAATACCAATGGTCATCGCCAGCATTTCCGGTATCACAGAGACAACGATATCGAGATCCAGCATGATTTTGGTGCCCAGGTTGACAAAGAAAACCGGGCCTAACCAGGAAAAGGCGACATTGTCGATGATATGCTTGCAGCTTTCATAGTCCTGAATCTGCTGCCTTTCATCTTCATGAAAGTGTTCCTGTTTAAGAATCAACCCGGCCATATAGGCGCCCACTGCCGGGTGAAAACCAAATTTATGGGCAATCAGGCTGATCAGCAGGGCAAGCAGCAAGATGGTCAATGTCGCCTGGCCATTTTCACCGAGCATCAGCAAGTCGCGGACACCATAGCGTTCCAGGTAGGGAATGCCATAATTGCGGCCTTCAAGAGTCGGGAAGTGGTTGCTGAATCGCTTCCATAAGGGTACAAGGCGCTCGATTCTGATGACAGTATTACAGGGAAAAATCCAGATTCCCAGTAGCGTGACAATACCAAAAAAAACCAGGGTCTTTGCGCCGACGACAAAAACCTGGACAAAGGATATATCGGCCTGTCCGGTTGCCAAAGGAACCAGCAGTGCAACCAGGGCCAACGATGCAATATCATCGAGAACCGCCGAGGTCATGATGCCGCGTGCCGCATCGGATCGATGCAGGCCTTCGCTGCGCAGAGAAACCATGGTCAGTGAAACGGCCGTTGCAGTCATCGCCAGACCACACATCAGCGCGAGTTTTACATCCCCCCAAAACTGCAGTGACAGTAAATAGGCAACAAAAAATGGCCCGATGGCGCCAAAAAGGGCAATTCCCCAGGCGCGTTTGATACCCTGAACGAATTTGCTGGAATTTTCTTCAAATCCCAGGGCAAACATAATGACGATAATGCCAACTTTTGCCAGTCCTTCGATAAACGGGGTGGTTTCCTCGGGCAGAATACCAATATTGACCATTAAACAGCCAAATGCGAGAAAATAGACAACAGAGGTAAGTTTGGTGCGTCTGGCCAGATAAGAAGACAGAAACACCCCGATCCAGATAATGGCGAGATGATTGAGATCCTGCATGGGTTAACCTCTATTAGTAGAAGAACAATCCACAAGGGTAAGTCCAAAAAGAGAAGGCAGTCTGCCAAAAGTTCCCCGATTGTAGCCCAGCGCTGGCTTGAAAGCCAGATCAATGCTTTCAGCAAAAAATTATGGTTGCCAGCGCTGTTTTCACGATTTTGCTGTGTCGTATACTCTTCAGTTGTAAGTGCCACAGTAAACCCGCAGCTATTTGCTTCCTGGACGGGGGCTATAGTGCCGTATCAGTTGCCGGATGGCAAAGTCTTTTACTTCAGTGTATCGAATTAATCCTGTAATCATGTTCTCGAATTGACCATCGCCTCCGCATGACAGTTTTGCTGCGAGTTGGAGTTGCGTACAAGATGAGAAAAATAAATCGAAACGGACATGGTCACCATTGCGGATCAGTACGTTCATACAAACTTCGTTCGTATTTTGAACCTTATACAACTTTATAGGGATATACAGAATATAAGAATACAAACCAGATTCACTGTCTGATTACAGGCATTTCGTGAAAACAGTTTATAAGAGCAAATAAAGAAAAAATTGCTTGCTGATTGGTTTGCTTACAGATAGGCAAATATTTAAAGGAGAATGATATGAAACGTCAAATTACGCAAATTACGGCTATTGCGTTGTTCACATTGTCATTAATGACAGTCTTCATTAATGAAGACGCCTTTGCGCAATCGAAGATGTACTGGACAGATACACACAGTAATACAATACAACGAGCCAACCTTGATGGCAGCAGTGTCGAAACTGTCGTCAACGGCGTGACGGCATCATTGGACATGGCTATTGACCAGATCAATGGAAAAATATACTGGGTCGACATTGGTCAATTCGTTTCGGGTTTTGGCGATGAAGTTATCCGGCGCGCCAATCTGGATGGGACAGGCGTGGAAACGATTTTAACAACGGCTGATGGATTGCGCGCTCCCTGGGCTATCGAAGTGGACCCGAACGGGGGAAAGGTTTATTGGGCGGATGGCAATACCCAAAAAATTTATCGCGCTGACCTGAATGGTCAAAATATCGAACTTATTGTCGATATTCCTAAATTTCGTTCTCCTGACTTCGGTTCAGGAACAGCAGTTCAACAAATTACCGAATTCGGCAATGTTGGTGGATTGGCGTTGGATATCGCCAATAATCAATTGTACTGGACTGACTATTTTGGTGGCGACATCCATCGAACCTCAATGGATGGAGCAGTTGATATAACCCAAATAGAGCGCCTCGTCTCGGGCTTGACAACCCCGCGCGGCATTGTTCTCGATGATGTCGACGGGAGAATGTACTGGGTGACGGGGAGATTTGGCAGTGAAGTCATGCGCGCATATACTGATGGATCGGGGGTGGAGGTTCTGGTTGGTAAAAAACTCGGTACACGATTAAAACAGCCATTTCGGATTGGATTGGATGTAGTTGCGGGGCTAATGTACTGGACTGACCGAGATACCGGACTCATTCAACAGGCTGATTTCGATGGCGCTAATGTGACCACACTGTTAACGCTGGAGTATCAGAAAAAACCAGGTGATTTTCGTCCTTCATCGCCAACTGGCCTGGCTTTGGATCTTGTTGGAGACACAGTTGCTGGCACGCTTCCGGCACCAACTCCAACGCCCGGGGTTGATGTAAGTGGGGCGCCTGACCTTTTGGGAACGATGGACAAATTACGGGTCAATAACAAAAATGGCAATGATCAATTGGAGTTTCAATTCAGCGTCCAAAACAATGGAACGGCTGCACTGACAGGCAGCTACACTATTAAAGCGTTTCTTTCTGTAGATGACATCCCTGATCAAGCAGACACTTTGCTGGAGAGTTGGACAGCTCAGGGACTGGGTACAGGAGCGGTACAGCGATTCAAATCCCGGTTGGATCTTTCAGGGTCACATGTCAATGAAAATGTTGTGATTGTAATCGATGCCGATAATTCAATTGTTGAGTTGGATGAAGGTAATAACCTGATTATCGGCCAAATCCTCCCATAAGCATAAAAATACTGGTACTCTATCAATTCAGATTGGTGCCCGTCTGTAATCACGGGCACAATTTAAGTTGCAGTTGCCAGGTTGGTTTAACTCGTATCCCGGATACCACAAAGAACACTGACGTTTGAAACCAGGGTCAGGAAGTCTGGGAATCCGGGTTCTGTCCACACATTCCAACAGCACCTTCGCTTACCCTATTCAAATCGCTGTAAAGCCCGACTCACAACCTTATAGTGATCGCAAAAGGGTTACCGATTCCCGGCATTGTGTACCTGACAAAGGGGGGCGCCGTTGGCACGCCAGTGAGCTTTTGAGGTTTCCCGGAGTTCCCCATGGGTCTTTCCGTTTGTATACTCTT
>JAJRWJ010000086.1 GCA_024276805.1 Gammaproteobacteria bacterium | reverse complement strand
TGCGTCTCCAGCACCTGTCCGACGTTCATTCTGGATGGCACACCCAATGGATTCAGGACGATATCCACAGGCGTACCATCTTCCATATAGGGCATATCCTCTATCGGGACAATTTGCGAAATCACCCCTTTGTTGCCATGTCTGCCAGCCATTTTATCGCCGGGCTGAATACGTCTTTTCACGGCCAGATAGATTTTCACCATCTTCAGCACACCGGGAGCCAGATCATCCCCCATGGTGATTTTCTTACGCTTGTTTTCGAATTTTTCCTCAAACTCCTTGCGCTGCTGATCGATCTGTTCGGCAATGGCCTCCAACTGCACATTGATATCCTCATCTTCCATGCGGATTTTCAGCCAGTCCGAATGTTTCAAGCCGTCCAGATAGGCCTGGGTGATTTCGCTGCCTCTGGCCAGTTTTTCCGGGCCCGACAGGGCCTTGTTGCCAATCAGCATTGTTCCGGCCCGGGAGAAAATATCCTCCTCGACAATCTTCAGCTGCTCATCCAGGTCCTTGCGATAGCGTTTGATTTCCTCTTCTTCAATTTCCAGGGCGCGCTTGTCCTTGGCCACGCCATCCCGGGTGAAGATCTGCACATCGATAACGGTCGCAGTGACACCGGCCGGTACGCGCAACGATGTGTCCTTGACATCGGCGGCCTTCTCGCCAAAAATGGCGCGCAGCAGTTTTTCTTCGGGGGTCAACTGGGACTCCCCCTTCGGCGTGACTTTTCCAACCAGTATATCGCCGCCTTTCACTTCCGCACCGACATACACGATACCCGACTCATCCAGCTTGGCAAGCGCCTCTTCGCTGACATTGGGGATATCCGCGGTGATCTCTTCCGGACTGTGTTTGGTATCCCTGGCCACACAGGTTTTTTCCTCGATATGAATGGTCGTGAACCGGTCTTCCTTGACCACCCGTTCCGAAACCAGAATGGAATCCTCGAAGTTGTAGCCATTCCACGGCATGAAGGCCACCAGCATATTCTGTCCCAGAGCCAGTTCGCCAAGATCCGTCGATGGACCATCCGCCAGAATATCCCCACTGTTGACCACATCGCCCCGGTTTACCAGTGGCTTCTGGTTGATGCAGGTGTTCTGATTGGATCGGGTGTATTTGATCAGGCTGTAAATATCGACACCGGCTCCGCCCGCTTCGGTTTCCGCTTCATTGACCCGCACCACAATACGCCCGGCATCCACCGATTCGATGACACCGCCACGTTTGGCAACCACCGTCACACCGGAATCCTTGGCGACGGTTCTTTCCATGCCGGTCCCGACCAGCGGTTTTTCCGCACGCAGCGTCGGTACAGCCTGGCGCTGCATGTTGGAGCCCATCAAGGCACGGTTGGCATCATCATGCTCCAAAAAAGGGATGATGGACGCGGCCACGGAAACGATCTGTTTGGAGGATACATCCATATATTGCACACTATCCGAATTGGCCAGCGTGAATTCATCCTTATACCGGCAGGACACCAGACCTTCCTTCAATTTGCCGTGTTCGTCGACCGAAACACTGGCCTGGGCGATAACGAATTCCCCATCGTCGATCGCGGACAGATAGTCGACCTGGTCGGTCACCTGGCCATCGACAACCCGCCGGTAAGGCGTCTCCAGAAAACCGTATTCGTTGGTTCGGGCATACACGGACAGGGAATTGATCAAACCGATATTGGGCCCTTCCGGGGTTTCGATCGGGCAGACCCGCCCATAATGGGTGGTATGCACGTCCCTGACTTCAAAACCCGCCCTTTCCCGGGCCAGTCCACCGGGTCCCAGCGCCGAGACACGCCGTTTATGCGTGACCTGGGACAGTGGATTGTTTTGATCCATGAACTGAGACAACTGACTGGAGCCGAAAAATTCTTTCACTGCCGCCGACACGGGCTTGGCGTTGATAATCTCCTGCGGCATCAATCCTTCCGAATCGGCCAGCGTCAGCCGCTCCTTGACGGCTCTTTCCACGCGCACCAATCCGACACGAAACTGGTTTTCAATCATTTCGCCGACGGAACGTACCCGGCGGTTGCCCAGATGATCGATATCATCGACGACGCCGTTGCCATTGCGGATATTGATCAACTCCTTCAAAACCGCAATGATATCCTCTTTGTCCAGCACACCCGCGCCGGTAATTTCTTCCCGCCCCAAACGGCGGTTGAATTTCATTCTGCCGACCGTCGACAGGTCATAGCGGTCTGCAGTGAAAAACAGATTCTCGAAGAGGTTTTCCGCCGCCTCCTTGGTTGGCGGCTCGCCTGGGCGCATCATGCGATAGATTTCCACCAGTGCTTCCAGTCTGTTGCTGGTGGTATCGATCCTCAGCGTATTGGAAATATATGGTCCCCTGTCGAGATCGTTGACAAACAGGGTCTCGATTTCGCTGATGCCGCTGTCGATGATTTTTTCCAGCAGCTCCTCGGTGATCTCGTCATTGGCATTGGCCAGCATCTCGCCAGAGGATTTATCGATCAGATTATGCGCAACAATCTTACCCACAAGATACTCTCTGGGCACCTCGATTTCCTGAATCGCGGCTTTGCTCATCTGCCGGATATGCTTGGCCGTGATTCTACGCCCTTCCTCGACAATGACCTCACCCTGGTGCTTGATGTCGAAGGTCGCAATATCACCGCGCAAACGGTCCGGAATGACATGCAAGATACATTTTTCAGCACTTATCGTGAAACGATTGGTGTCAAAAAAATTCTCGATCATCTGCTCATCGTCATAACCCAACGCCCTGAGTAAAATCGTGGCCGGAATCTTGCGCCGTCGGTCAATTCTGACGAACACGCTGTCCTTGTGATCGAACTCAAAATCCAGCCAGGAGCCCCGATACGGTATGACCCGGGCATTGAACAACAGCTTCCCCGAGGAATGCGTCTTGCCCTTGTCATGATCGAAAAACACGCCGGGCGAACGATGCAATTGTGAAACGATCACCCGTTCGGTGCCGTTGATGACAAAAGTACCGTTATCGGTCATCAGCGGCAGCTCGCCCATATAGACTTCCTGCTCCCTGATGTCCTTGACCACCCTGGCGTTGGCCGGTGCGTCTTTGTCATAGATGACCAGCCTGACCAGCACCTTCAGAGGGGCTGCATAAGTCACACCCCGCTGCTGACATTCCCTGACATCGAACGTGGGTTCACCGAGGCGATAACGCACATATTCCAGGACAGCATATCCCGAATGACTTTCGATGGGGAAAATGCTGGAAAATGCTGCATGCAATCCCTGCTCCTTGCGCTGTTCG
>JAJRWJ010000085.1 GCA_024276805.1 Gammaproteobacteria bacterium | reverse complement strand
TTCCAGCGCCTGGTCCTCGCAGACTTCGACGCATTCCATGCAGCCCTTGCAGGTGTATGGATTGATGGTGATGGAAAACAGTCCGCCATTGTTCGGCGTACGTTTGTTGATGGCATCGTGATAGGGCTTGGTCAGGGCGAATTTGAAGCCGCCGCCGGCCTCTTTGAACCATTCGAACTCCTCGGCGACCTCGGCCCTTTCCGGTTCGGGATATTCAGCGATGGTTTCGCCGATGGCCTTGGCGAAGATCGGCGCCAGAGGCGTGCCTTCGGATTTGTCGGCGGTCAGGGCGTGATATTTTTTTTCCGCGATACGGATCGCGCGGCGCAGATGTTTGACTTCGTGGCCGGCGCGTTCCACACGTTTCAGATTGGTGGCGAAAACCTCCGCGACGGTGTTGACCAGACCCGGAATGGCGCTGTCCGGGCAAATGGTATAGCAGTCGCCGCAGGCCGTGCAGTTTTCGGGTATCCAGTTGGGGTGCTCGAAGCGAATCGAGGTCATGTCCCGGTAGATGCCGGTGGAAGCCGGGATGATGCTGGTGGCCAGAAAAGGGTCGGCGAGATTGTGTTCCGCCCGGCCGCTGACGTAATTGCTGCCGGTCTGGTTCCAGAAGCGGTGGATGTCGGAAATGGGATCGTCGTTGGCCGGTTTTTTCAACAGCTGCAACGGTACGGACCGGTCTTTTTTCTCGGCATGCGCGGCAACGTCGCCGACGGTCATTTCCTCGACCGGCAATTCATGCGTCTCCAGAAAGCCGCGTTTCACGGTCCTGAAATTGTCTTCGACGACCTGTTTGCCCTTGCTGCCGAATTTGGCATTCAGGGTGTCGTAGATGGCCTGCAGGATTTCATCCTTGGTTTTGCCGGAATTTTCGGAAACCGGCGAGGCTTCGAAAAAAGCCCCCTGAAAGGCAATACCCTGCATGCGGAACTGCAGGTCCGGGTCGGTGGCTTCGTCTCTGGCGATTTTAAAGCCATCGACATAGAAGACCTTGATTTTCTTGTCGACGATGTACTGCTGGGATGCCTTGGGAAAGGTGCGCCAGACTTCTTCCGGCGATTCCAGGCTGCTCTGGATGATGAAGGTGCCTTCCTCCTTGAGGCCGGCCAGCGGGTTGGAATGGGTGAAGACGTTCGGGTCCGGCGACATGACCACATCCACATAGGCGTATTCGCAGGCCAGACGAATCTTTTGCGGCGCCGCGGACAGATAATAGGTGGTCGGCTGACCCTTCTTCTCCGAACCGTATTTGGGGTTGGCCTTGATTTCGTAATCGAGCAGGTCGAACAGTGTCATGGCCAGGTTTTTGCCGGTGGTGATGGCGCCCCAGCCGCCCACCGAATGCAGACGCACGGTGATCGCTCCTGGCGGCATCAGGTTGGGATTTTACGAACCTTTCAGCGCAAGATCGCGGATGCCGGGATAGGCCTCGACGATCTTCTGCTGCTGAATCTCCTGTTGGGGCGTGAAGGCTGTTTCCCGGGTAAATTCGATGCCCAGATAGAAGAATTTTTTCCTCTTGCCGTCGGGCAGCATGTTTTCTATCGCGGCAATGATCCCTTCCGGCTGCAGATCGCGGCTGCCCAGTCCGAATGAGGAGGAATACAGCGGCGGTGTGTCCAAAGCCTCGGTATAGCTGGCGTAACCTGGGAAGGAATCGCGCTGGTTGCCGTTTTCCACGCACTTGGTGATGGTAGTGCGGATTTCCCGGATCAGGGGCAGATCCTCGGCCAGTGGCTGGTCGGTTCTTTCCATGACCACGACACCCTTGCGGCCCTTGACGATATGGCCCAGCAGGTCGCCCGGGAAGGGTCTGAACATGGTCATGTTGACCACGCCGATTTTCAGCCCGCGGGTTTCGCGCAGGTAATCGGCGGTCACTTCCGCGGTGTTCAGCACGCTGCCCTGGGCGATGATCAGATAATCGGCATCCTCGCAGCGGTATTGACTGATCCGGTGATAGCGGCGGCCAGTCAGTGCGTACCATTCGTCCATGCACTGCTCGGCAAAATCAGCGACGTGATCGAAGAAATAGGGGCGCTGTCCTGCGACCATCTGCATGTAGCTGTCCTGGTTCTGCACCACACCGATCATGGTCGGCCGGTCGACATCCCAGGCCTCCGGAACGCGCCGCCGCGTATCGCCGAACAGGATGCGTTGCGCAGGCGTCGGGGTGTTGATGATGTCGTCCGGCCGGCCGAGATATTCCTCGATCAGCTCGCGTTCGGGGATGTTCAGGGCCTCGATCAGATGTGATGTCAAAAATCCGTCCTGGGCGACGGCAATGGGTGTCAGGGACAATTCAGCGATTTTTCGGCCGATCAGGTTCAGGTCGGCAACCTCCTGGTTGTCCTTGCCGAAAATCTGGATGAAACCGGTGTCGTCCATGCAGTGGTAGTCGTCATGGCCGCAGTGCACGTTCAGCGTGGCCTTGGTGATGGCGCGGCAGGCGACATTCAGGACATAGGGCAGTCTCTTGCCCACCGCCGCATACAGGGATTCATGCATGTAGGCGATACCCTGCGAGGAGGTGAAGTTGGTGGCCCGCAGTCCGGTCATGGACATGCCGGCGGTGACCGCACCGGCGGCGTGCTCGCCTTCGGGTTCCACGAAGATCAATGGCCGGTTGGAAATGTTCAGGTGGCCTTTGCTCTTTTCCAGCGCCCAGTATTCACCCATATCGGTGGAAGGTGTGATCGGGTAGGCGCCAGCGGCATCGCTGGATTCGCGTTCACACATGATCACCGCGGAGTTGCCATCCATTGCCATGCGTATACCGGGGTATTTGAACTGCTGCTCTTGTTTATTGCTGGAAATAGCCATAGATGTCCCTCGTTAAAATATCAGC
>JAJRWJ010000084.1 GCA_024276805.1 Gammaproteobacteria bacterium | reverse complement strand
TTCATCCAGCCTGATGGTCATGGACATCGACCGCTTCAAGACGATCAATGACAACCATGGCCACGATACCGGCGACCGGGTGATTATCGAGGTGGTCAGGATCAGTTCGGCAATACTCAGAAAAAATGACGTGTTTGGCCGTTTGGGTGGTGAAGAGTTTGCAATTTTACTGCCCGAGACTCCCCTGGAGGAAGCCAACCTGATCGCCAATCGTCTCTGTGTACAAATTTCCCAGGCAAACGTCAACGCAGCGGATAAACCGGTCGCCTTCACCATCAGTTGTGGGGTCACGGCGTTGCAAGACGATGATCAGTCGCCGGAACAAATTTTAAAACGGGCAGATGTGGCGCTCTATAAAGCCAAACAGCAGGGGCGCAACAAAGTGATCGTATTCAATGCCAGGAAAAGCGCCTGAATCCCCCTGTCGTCTGCTCAATTGCCGACCACGGCATGGCTGACGGCATGTAAAAACAATTCACGCTGCTCATCGGTAGCCAGCACATCCACCTGGAATATTTTTTTGTGCGCGGCAACGGTTTTGACAAACTGCTCGCGAATTCTTTCCCGCGTCACTGCTTCGGAAGCCTGATCAATTTCAATTTCGTCAAGCAGCGCATCGAATTTTTGCTGATTGATCTGACTGAATTTCTCAGCGCTGGAAACCCAGGTTGGTTCAATATAATGCAGCACACTCAACGCGACGAGGGATGGCTCGGAAAAAACCGCCCGCACTTCCGGTTGCCGCCTGTACCGCCAGCGTTGCCAGAGACTGCGCGGTTCCTCATCATCCCGATAACGCATGGCCATATAGCGCAGATGATTCAAAAAGCGTTTGATGGTGCGTGGAGTCTGCTTGCGCAATATCAGCCACTCCTGCCAGATCTGCAGCGCCTCGCGGAAAGACTTCGAGTCTTCGACGATACGATCGGGCTTTCTGAACAGCAGTATCAAACCAGTCAGCAACATGACAAACAGCAGCACATAGGGGATTTTCCCTGGCCATACGGCCTGATTCCCGCTCCCCGGAGTAAATTCGCCATCGATCATGCTGTTTATTTCTTCAGCGTTCTTGAATTCTGAATCGCCGCCGGCATCCCGACTCCCGGCATTTTGATCGACAACCCGGTCTGCTGCCCTGCGCAACAGCAATTCGGCTTTACCATTTGCGAACTGTTGTATGACCAGTCCCCTTCCCAGGGCCTCCCTGTCACCTTGCAGCACCCATTACACAGCAGCCACAGTCTGATTCGGTGTGGCAGCGGCTTTTACAGTTTCTGTTGTATGCCGCAGCAACAAACGCCCGCCCTGTTCTGTCACGATGTCCAGATCCGCTGCAGGCCAGATCGATATAATCTCTGGTTGTGATTTTTTCATTGCCGGAGCTTTCAGTTCCGGCAATTCCTGCTCCAGACCGATATAGGTTCCCAAACCAATCATCATCAAAAAAGCCAGTACCGGCCAGATGTTCAGATAACGGTCGATGATGGACTGGATCCTTCCTGATGCGCTCATATCGACCTGCTTGCTTTCCGGTAATGTCAACAGCCGCGCCTTGCTCTCATCCAATACCGGCACCGGCACCTCGATATTGATCATTTTCTCCAGGTACTGCATGGCAAATCTACGTCGGTGTTCCACCGGGTCGACTTCAGCATCGCCACGGTTATTGGAAAAGGATTCGGTCGCCAGTTCCTTGAATCCCAACCCGACACAAATCTGCACCCAGTCACGCGCCATCCCGAGGATGATATAGCAACTGCCGGAAGAAACCAGAAAGTTGATTGCCTCCAGAACTTCCAGGACGTTTTCCTTGGCGCAGCGATCCAGATCATCGATAAAAATAATCATGCGTCCCAGATCCAGCGAGGAAGTCACATCCCTGAACTCGCGGGCGAACTGATAACGCGCGCCAGGATCGATGCTGCCGGCTTTTTTCCCCTCTGCGGAATGAATGGTCATCAGCTTCAGGGGATTGAGGGCGAAACCCCGCAGGCTCCTGAAGAAAACAAACAACGGCAGCAGCGTCGCACTGGTCGCCCCCAGGGCAAAGACAATCTTGACCTGCCTGGAAAGCTCGGTCAGATTGCTATCCAACCAGTTCAGCAGTTGCGAAAAATGCCCGCTTTCCTCCAGGATATAAGCCAATGCGGCGCTAAAGAGGAACACCATCAACAGCAACAACAGCCAATGCCGTCTGCTGCGATGCAGCAGCAAACGCAGACGAAACAGCAAACCCACAGGCCTGAAGCCACTGAACCGCAGCCATCCCGGTATCGCCTGACGACGCATATTGGCAAACAGGGTAGCCAGCAACTGTTCGCTTTTCTGATGATGCCAGGCATTGAACCAGACTGTGGAAAAGCCTTTGTCCCGCAGGTCTTCGTAGAGCAGATTCATCAAGGAACTCTTGCCGGTGCCCCATTCTCCGGTGACGGCGATAGTCAGGGGTGGTTCGGTGCGCGGATTCCGTACGAAGCGGGACAGGCCGCGTGCAATCTCGGTGAACCCAAGCGGGTCGGGATCACCGCTTTGCAGGGGCCTGTCCGAAGCCAGCAGGTCGGCAATGCTTTGCTGTTTGTCTTGCGGTTTTTGCCGGACGGCCGACGCCCAGTAGATGAAACCCAGTACGATCAGACAGAGCAAATAGTACCAGCCAGCCGGATATTTCTTGTATACCGGGCTGCTCCAGGTCTTTCCCCCATCTGTAGTGTAGAGAATGGTGTCTGCGGCGCCTACGGCCCAGCCATGCAATTCATCGCTGAAGGCAATGGCATCGAAGCTCTGCATGTTTCCGCTGTCTTGCCGCCGCCAGCTGACCCCACCATCCACGGTATGCAGGATATCGCCACTGTCTCCGGCTACCCAGCCGTGGAGCTTATCGATAAAGATCACTGAATTAAAGAGGGACAAGCCTGGGAAGCTGATTCCCCGCTCCTGCCAGGTGACGCCACCATCCGTGGTATGCAGGATTCCGTTACCAGCCACCCAACCCTGCCGGCTATCGACAAATACCACTGACTTGAGAGAAACTGCTGCCGGAAGGCTGTTTTTCTGAACCCGCCAGCTGACGCCGCCATCCGCGGTATGCAGAATGATGTTCCGTTCACCCACTGCCCAGCCCTGTAGCGCATCGATGAATGTAACCGCGTTTAGATTCACTTCGATGCCGCTGTTTTGCCTTTGCCAGCTGATACCAGCATCGCTGGTATGGATGATGGCGCCATTTCTCCCCACGGCCCAACCCTGTAGCGCCGCGATGAATGTGACAGCGTGGAGATCATTGTCTGTGCCGCTGTTTTGCCGCCGCCAGCTGGCGCCACCATCGGCGGTATGCAGGATAACGCCATTTTCCCCAGCAACCCAGCCGCTCTGCGTATCAGTAAATGAAACGGAATAAAGATCGTCTCTTGCCAGACTCTTTTGACTTCGCCCACTGATCCCGCCATCTGGACTGTGCAGGATAATACCACCACTCCCCACCGCCCAGCCCTGCTGCCTGTCAATGAAATTCACTGCTGCAAGACCATGATAGGGATTGCGACTCTGCAACAGCCAGCTGGCGCCACCATCAGTGGTATACAAGACAACACCATTGTTACCAACGGCCTGACCATGTTGCACATCGGTGAACTGTATAGAAGACAACGTCGCTCGCGTTGCATTGCCCTGCTCCAGCCAGCTGATGCCGCCATCAGCGGTATGCAGGATCACACCATTTTCGCCGACGATCCAGCCATGCAGATGATCTGCAAATGCGACCGAGAAAAGCGTCTCGGATCTGTTGTCCATTGTCAACCGCCAGTTGTCGCCGCCATCAGTGGTCTGCAGGATAGTTCCTTCCTGACCCACGGCCCAGCCTTGCCGGGCATCGATGAAGGTAACCGCAGCAAGCCCTTTGTTCAAGCCACTGTTCTGCTTCCGCCAGTTCAATCCACCATCGACGCTATGCAGAATAACGCCATTGTCGCCCACTACCCAGCCGCGCTGCCTGTCGGTAAAAGTGACTGCATAGAGATCCAGACTGGTCACAGTATTTTGTCTTTGCCAGCTGACGCCACCATTCTGAGTCTGCAAAATAATTCCTTTATTCCCGACAGCCCAGCCATGTTGCGCATCGCTGAATGTAACTGAGCTGAGCCCCACACCGGTACCACTGTTTTGTCTCTGCCAGGTAGTCCCCCCATCTGAACTATGCAATACCGTACCTCTATCACCGACGATCCATCCTTGACTGGCATCGATAAAATAAACTGCCGATAACCGGGGTTTTGACGAAGAGCGGTTTTTTTTGGGCGGCTCCTGTCGCACTTCCTCCAGCTGTTGCTCCATCTGCTTTGACCTGCCATCAGCCGGTGTCTTTTGTTTTTTCAAGCTGCGTTGTAAATCCAGCGTATTTTGTACCGGTGGCGCTTGCTTTACTCGTTGCTTGACCGGTTCTGTCTGTGCAGTGCTGTTGGCAGTGGGTTTTTTTTCAGAGCTGACTATGCCGGCTTGGGCATCGTTGAGAAAGGAATCCAGCAGGCTGCGCTGTTCAATGAGCGGTTCAGTCTGCTTGATTTCTTGCCGCATTTGGCCGGCGGGATAGCGTTGCTGCCGCCAGGTGACGCCGCCATCCGAACTATGGATAATGAGGCCGGCATTACCGACGGCCCAGACCGATTGGCTGTCTGGCAGGGAAAAAACAGCGTGCAGATCGATGGATATTTTTGCCAGACGCTGGAAGGCGTTACTTTCCAGGGGATAGAGGAACCTGTCCGACAGGGTTTTGGAGGCAAAGGGGTCCGGCTGTGGCGACTGCTTGAATGCCAGCCAGGAACCGGTCAGCAACAGGGACAGTGCCGCCAGCAAAATCAGCAACGGGGAATGGACACGTTCCTGCAATCGATAGTGTGCTTGCCTTTTCACGAGGCTCATCACTTCCTTTGAGTTATTGCAGCACTCCTTTTATACACCTTTCCAGCCACAACGAAAAGTCATGACATTCCGATACATTCCACTTCACAGGCGAATGACACCCTCAACGGACCACGCTCACCCGCCATTCGGCCAAGGGCCAGAACTTCCCTGCAGCAGTGCCGCGACAGCAACGGCGGGAGCACAATCGGCGGTCTGCAATTCCGCGTCCGTCAGGCGATGAGGCAATAAATCGGAAAAATCGACATAACGATGATGGCTTTTCTCCGCCAGTTCCCTGACCAGAAAACGACCGATTCCCGCTCCGACAAAAATCTCGTGTCGCTCACTTGCCCGGAGCAATTGCCTGTCGCAGGCTTTCCGTATCCTGTCGAGCTGCCTGGTACGCAAATCCTCGGCAAATTTTATCCAGTCCGGTAATTGCCGCGGGTCAAAATCACAGCCAATCATTCTCGACAGACGCCTGGCGCTGCCGGCAGTGTTTTTCTCGCCGCCATCCGCGGCAGGTGTTTGGTCATATTGTTCATGCAGCTCGCCGGTCAACCGGTAGACATCCGCCATGGTGGCGAAATATTCCGCCATCAACGCCACCTGGCGGTTTTGAAAAACGGCTTTTTCGGCAATAGCCATCACCGGAGTGCGAACGATGCCGGTATAGACCAGCTCATCGGAACACAGGCGCTGATAATCCGTCATGCCAATGGCATCGACAACGCCATTTTCAAATAACAGAATATCCGTGGTGCTGCTGCCGATGTCGAAAAAGATCCCCGCCGGTAATTTTTCAGCGGCGCAGGATGCGCTTGCCAGCCAGTTTGCCGAGGCAATGTTGTGGATGTCCTCGGAATTGATCCGGGATGCTTGCAAAAATCCGCGTCTGCCGGCATAGATGTAAAGCTTTTGACCTTCCAGCCTGCCTTGCACGGCATCGACGATCTGCAAAACCCCGTCACTGCGCGAGGCAAACAGATCCACCAGTTCCCCGGTCATCGTAAGCGCATGCACACTGCTGTCTATTGCAAACTGATCGACCATGGACTGCATGACCCGATGCAGTTCCTGCAG
>JAJRWJ010000083.1 GCA_024276805.1 Gammaproteobacteria bacterium | reverse complement strand
GTGATGATGCCAATGGATAATGTCACGGCAAAACCCTTGATCGGCCCGGTGCCGAATCCGAACAACACCAGGGCAACCAGCAGGGTGGTGATATTGGCGTCGAAAATCGTCCCGAAGGCTTTTTCATAGCCAGTATAGATACTCGCCTGAGGCGAGTTCCCGTTCCTCAGCTCTTCCCGTATACGTTCAAAGATCAGCACATTGGCATCCACCGCCATGCCGACGGTCAGAACGATACCGGCAATGCCCGGCAGGGTCAGGGTCGCCTGCAGCATGGACAGGATGGCGACAATGATGACCAGATTGAAAACCAGCGCCATATCCGCCACCAGACCGAATATCTTGTAGTAGAAGCCCATGAAAACCAGCACCAGCAGCAACCCGACAAACACAGAAATCATGCCTTTGTTGATATTGTCCTGTCCCAGGCTGGGACCGACGGTGCGTTCCTCGACGATGTCCACGGGCGCGGCCAGGGCGCCGGCACGTAACAGCAGTGCCAGGTTTCGTGCTTCCTGGGTATTGTCCAGACCGGTAATCTGAAAGCGTTTGCTGAATGTATCACGAATAGTGGCAACATTGATGACTTCTTCGACTTTCTTTTTTTTGCGCACCTTTTTGCCATTGACGACGCGTGTTTCCGTCTTGTGTTCGATGAAAACCACGGCCATGGGCTTGCCAATATTTTTGCGCGTGGTTTTGCCCATTTTTTTCGCGCCAATACCATTCAGTGTCACGAATACCGAAGCGGAGCCGGAATTCTGATCCAGACCGGAGGAGGCATCGACGATTTGATCACCGGTCACGATAATCTGTCTTTTCAACAGAATCGGCGTGCCATCACGCTCGTGATACAGCCGCGACCCCACCGGCACATGGCCCTGAACGGCCTGCTGTACATCATGTTCGACATCCGCCAGCCGGAATTCCAGGGTCGCGGTCGCCCCCAGGATCTCTTTGGCCCGGGCGGTATCCTGCACGCCGGGCAACTGTACGACGATGCGGTTGTCTCCCTGCTGCTGTATGACCGGCTCGGCGACTCCCAGTTCATTGACCCGGTTGCGCAGCGTCGTCATGTTCTGCGCCAGAGCAAATTTTTTGATTTCCCGCTGTTCTGCTTTGGACAGATGGACCAGCAATTCGGAACTGTCCGCACCTTCATCGACCACCAGACCACGCAATTCGTCTTCGATGACCTGCTCGGCGGCTATCCTGGTTTTTTCATCCTTCAATTTCACCCGGATCGCACCCTGTTCTCCGGCCACACCCCGGTAACGTATCCTGGCGGTGCGCAGTGCCGATCGGATATCGCTGATATAGCGCTCCTGCGCCTGTTTGATGGCGGCGTCCATATCCACTTCCAACAGGAAATGCACCCCTCCGCGCAAATCCAGCCCCAGATACATCGGGCTGGCGCCCAGGGCATTCAGCCAGGCTGGTGTGGCGGGCGCCAGATTAAGCGCAACCGTATAACCGCTGCCCAACTCCGTCCTGAGCAGATCGGCGGCCTGCATTTGTTTTTCGGTGTCGTCGAAGCGAATCAGGACACTGCCCTTTTTGTCCCTGGCAACCACCTTGGGCGCCAGCCCTGCGTTTTTCAGGGCATTTTCAATCCTGGTGACCTGCTCCTGCTCCAGTCGGGTGGATCGGGTCGATGAAACCTGGACGGAAGGGTCATCACCGTAAAGATTTGGCAACGCATAGATCACGCCGACAAAAAAGACGATCAGGATAAGGAGGTTTTTCCAGAGTGGGAAACGGTTTTGCATTTTAATTCCATCAGTGCCTGCGGTTAACGAATTTTTGCCGACAGCGCCTCGGCGCTGTCAAGTCAGTGCCCGTCGATAAATCCCGGGTACTAATTCGGCACAGCAATGTGCCGACAGTATCGATGGCCTCAAGCCATTGATTATGAATAAAACAGCCAATCGCATTGATTGTGGTGTTTCTATAGACAGCCCATGGATGGGTGTTTACAGACTCTCAGCAAGTCAACTTCAGGCTTTTGCTGATTTTTTAGCCTGGGCCTTGTAAGTCCCTTTCGGCATCACGTTGGCAATGGCATGCCGCTGTACCTGGAGTACCGTATTGTTGGCGACTTCGATCTGCACGAAATTTTCATCGAGATCGACTACCTTGCCGAGTAACCCGCCAGTCGTGACGACCTCCGAGTTTCTGGTCAATGCTTCCAGCATTTTTTTTTGCTCTTTGGCGCGTTTCGACTGGGGACGGATAAACAGAATATAAAAGAACAACAAAATTGCCAGCGGCAAAATCAGACCCGCCAATCCGGGACCCTGGTCAGCCGCCGGCGCGGCTTCGGCAAATGCATCAGAAATAAAAAAACTCATGGGTATTTTCCAGTTAAATTTAGATGATTGAAAACAGCCGGATATTATGCCATATCCGGGACAGTTTTGCCTCGTTGTTGATAGAAATTCCTGACAAAATCGTCCAGCTCCCGGTTTTCAATAGCCAGACGCAAATTTCTCATCAAATCATGGTAATAGTAAAGATTGTGGATGGTGTTCAATCTCGAACCCAGCATCTCCCGGCATTTGTCCAGATGTCTGAGATAAGCCAGAGAGTAGTGCCGGCAGGTGTAACAGCCACACTGCGCATCGATTGGTCCGGTGTCGAACTGATAGCGGCTGTTGCGGATTCTCACCACGCCGCCATGGGTGAACAGATGGCCATTCCGGGCATTGCGCGTGGGCATCACACAATCGAACATATCGATGCCTCGTCTGACCGCCTCCACCAGATCTTCCGGCGTCCCGACCCCCATCAGATAACGTGGTTTGTCCACCGGCATTGCCTCCGGAATGACATCCAGCAGTCGCAGCATCTCCGGCTTGGGCTCACCGACCGACAGACCGCCGATCGCATAGCCATCGAAGCCAATCTCCTGCAATGCCCGCAAGGATTCATTGCGCAATTGTTCGTACATGCCACCCTGGATGATGCCGAACAGCGCCGCCGGGTTGTCGCCATGCGCAGCCTTGCTTCTTTGCGCCCAGCGCAGCGACAGGCGCATGGAATCCCTGGCCTCCTCAAGTGTTGCCGGATAGGGCGTGCATTCATCGAAAATCATCACGATGTCCGCGCCAAGATCACGCTGTACCTGCATGGATTCTTCCGGCCCCATGAAGATGGCGCTGCCATCGACCGGCGATTGAAAAGTCACCCCCTGCTCGGTGATTTTGCGCAGTCCCCCCAGGCTGAACACCTGAAAGCCGCCGGAATCTGTCAGCAAGGGACCCTGCCAATGCATGAAATCATGCAGATCACCATGCGCCCTGATGACCTCCATACCCGGCCTGAGCAGCAGATGAAAGGTATTGCCCAGGATGATCTGCGCGCCCATGCCGGACAACTCTTCCGGGGTCATCGCCTTGACCGAGCCATAGGTGCCGACCGGCATGAACACCGGCGTCTGCACCTTGCCGCGGGCAAAGGTCATCTGCCCGCGGCGCGCTCTGCCATCGCAGTTCAGTAATTGAAAATCCATTGTAAAACCTGTACTGATTCGTTGGAGTCTGTAAACCCCCCATCCATGGGATGTTTATAGAAAGAAAATGGTTTGACAAATCCCACTTT
>JAJRWJ010000082.1 GCA_024276805.1 Gammaproteobacteria bacterium | reverse complement strand
CAACATGGAAAGAATAATGAAAAGGCTAAATGCCCGCCCCATATACTTCATCAACATCATCCTCATTTCATTATTGGCAACAGGTCCGGCGTCAGCAACCAGGCCCCTGGCTCGAATGCAATGGATGCTTTCTGTTTTTCTGGAGAAGCTGATTGAGATAGTGCAGCAAAGGTGTGAGAGTACGGAAATCCGATGACAATTTTGCCCGGACCTATAGGAAGCATTTTAAATATACTACGACAAATGATATAAAATGGCGAAAACGTATTGAAAATGATCCCCTTCAGATAATACCTGGCTTTTTAACACACCCCTAAGTCCCCTCCGGCGGAGAGGACTTTTCGGCGCAAAGTTTATCGCTAAATATCACTTTAGCAAAACCATCTTGATTATTCTCACTTCATCCCCGGCCTGTAATCTGCAAAGATAGGTCCCGGCCGGCACATCGTTGCCGGCGCTGTCTTTGCCATTCCATTGCACAGAGTGGCTGCCGGCCATTTGCTGTTTTCGGACCAGCGTGCGGATGCGCTGCCCGAGCGTGTTGTAAATCGCAAGCTCAACATTGCTCGTAGCCACCAGATCGTATCGAATGGTGGTTGTCGGGTTGAAGGGATTGGGATAGTTTTGCCAAAGGCCGAAACGCGCCGGGTGTGCAACCTGCTCGTGCTGCGCTACCCCTGTGGCAAAAAGTCTCTGCCAGAGCACCCT
The DNA here is from genome assembly GCA_024276805.1 of Gammaproteobacteria bacterium. Lineage (GTDB taxonomy): Bacteria > Pseudomonadota > Gammaproteobacteria > Methylococcales > Methylomonadaceae > JANEMG01. The sequence continues at coordinate 2,935 of JAJRWJ010000082.1, read as the reverse complement.
GGCTGAATCTGTATTGACCTGCAGATCGGGCAGATCCTCACCGGCAAGCAGGGCAAACCCGATCTGGATCGAAGTGTTTGGCTCAATGCGAAACGGACCGGTGCCCATCACCTGCGAGATGTCGGCAGGCCCGGCTTCGTTGTACTGGATACCGGCGCTGATGGATTCCCATTTTTCCTCGTCCGTAAAACCATCATGCAAGGCCCAGGAGGGATTGTTAGGATCGCGATAGTCGTTGTATATGGCGCGGTAGGAGATGCCACCATCGGTTAGCAGGGAAACGCCGACATAAGTACCGGGACCCCCATCGGTGTCGTAAGCGTAGCCAAGCCTTCTCTCCGGGTCGTAGCCGACCTTGTTGGTGCTGTAATGCTGTCCGTCCATGTCCCAATCCAGGAACAGACCGAAATGAAAGTTATCCAGCATTTCCGTGCCGTTATTTTCGATCGTAAAACGGAAAAGAACAAAATCATCAAAAGGAGGTTTCCGCGTGGCAGAGGTTTCCTGGATGATGCGGATGTGCATCGGGTTGTCGGCTTTGCTATCGGTAAAAATACCAATGCTTTCCTGGTCGCTGATGCTTCCGGGCGTCATAATTTGCAAATCGCCATCCTCGGTAATTTCAAAGTCTTCGTCGGATTGCTGGCTGCCATCGACGATGAGGCCACGCGCCGAATTGGAAATTTGTTTTGCACTGGTGCCGGCAATCATTGACCCCTCGAAAAGCAAGTTGGGGCCGCCTTTGTATTTAAAACCAATACCGCTGGTCGGGTCATTGGAATCGAAAAAGCCGATTCGACCGATATTGGTGACTGACATGGCGACATTATTAATGTCCAATGTGCCGAAAAACGGCAGCACCGTTAGGGTGAAATAATCGCGATCCTGATAATCCCCGCTGGCAATTTCCACATCGAAAATAACCGGATGACCGCTGGGAGCGTTATGGGCAATAGTAACGACAAAAGGTGTGCTGATGGTTTTTTCTTCCAGCGTGGCAAGCGATGAAATATTGGATACGCCGCTTGTTATCTCGGCAAATTCATCGTTTTCGGACAGCGTAAGCTGAATGTTATTGGCCGGAGCCAGATAATTTTTCAGCGTCAGCGTTACGCTGACCTGCTCTCCCCGCTGAATGACGCCATCGTTATTCTGGTCGACAAAATCAACGCTGGCAATTCGGATGGCCGGGCTGGTTTCGGTGGCAGCCCGAAAGGCATTCAGCCGTCCATGTCCCAGTTGGCCGGCATAAGAAGGATTGATCTGATCGATGTTGTCGGAGGTGACGCGTACCTGTTCCGCCGCCTGCATGCCGGTCCAATCCGGATGTTTTGTTTTGACCAGCGCCACAATACCGGCCGCCAGCGGACAGGCCATAGATGTGCCCTGGTAGGTAGCATATTTGCCGTGGTTCACCGTGCTAAGGATACTCACGCCCGGCGCGGATATGTCCACCACTCTGCCGTAATTGGAAAAGTAAGCTTTAGAGTCTTCATTGTTGGTGGCGGCAACGGACAGAACGTTCGCATAGGAAGAAGGATAGTGCAACGCTGATTTGTTGTCATTGCCGGCCGCAGCAACCACCACAGCACCCTGTTCTGCAGCGTAATTGATGACATCCTGCTCGAAAGAAGAGGGCGCGCCCAGGCGTCCCCAGCTACAGCTAATAATATCAGCCCCTTTGCTTGCAGCGTACAAAATTCCATTAAAACCAAAAGCAATGGAAGAGTCGCCCCGCGCCGATGCCGCATTGATTACCATCAGCCTGGCGTTCCAGCTTGCACCGGCCACGCCAATCCTATTGTTGGTCACAGCGCAGGCAATGCCCGCTGTGTGTGTGCCGTGGTTGGCATTGAAAGGTTGGGTGTCCAGGCCGGAAGGATCGTTGGTGCTGTCGGCAAAGTTCCAGCCATGAATGTCATCGACCAATTTATTGCCGTCATCATCAACGCCGTTGTCCGGTATTTCTCCGGGATTCACCCACAGGTTGGCGGCCAGGTCCGGATGCCGGATGTCGGTCCCGCCGTCCACAATGGCAATGATGACGTCGCCCTGCTCGCCTCTGGCCACATCCCATGCCGCCGGAGCCTGAATGATTTCGTAAAACCCCTGTCGCGAAAAAAGCGAGTCGTTGGGCGTGGCGCAAAGAGAGTGTAGGTAAAGAGGCTCGACGTATTCTATATTCGGATCAGTCTTTAATAGAGCGCATATTTTTTGCGGCAAAATATGCCCGTTGAAATGGGCATAATAAATTCTATTCAGCCCCGTCTTTGAGGTCTTTTTATAGCTCACATCAAATCCGATCACCGGCTCTAATCTGACAATACCGGTCTGCTGCAGCAATCTATCCACCGACTCGATGCCGGTTTTATTTGCCATTGCCCGCATCCCGAGGCCGGTCCTGAACTTTATGACGACCATTCCGGGCACCACTTTTTGCGCGCCCACCATCTCAGGGGAAGCATTTTGCCTGCTGTTCACATCACGGGCGAAAAGCAGAGATGTGGTGCACATCAGAACGAGAAAAAATACTGTTGTAATCAGGTTTCTAATTTTCATCTCTTTTCCTGTTTTTCGGTTACATGGCAATCTCTCTGTCGGCAATGCTAACGCTACCCATTAGTCCTTGACACCGTAATTTTTCATTTTTTCCAGCTTTCTGATATTAATTTTGTCAAAAGCCTTTTTCAACTCTTTCATCTTGACATCCGAGCCTTCGATTTCCACGACAAAGCGATCGGCGACAAAAGCCTTGATCTCGCCGTCTTTGGAATGGTCGTCGTATTTCTCCCAGGCCGGATGGCCTTTGTATTTGAAGGTTCGTTCATAGCCTGTATCGGTTTCGCGATCAATTTCTCTCATTGTCCAGCCCAATTTTGCCGCAGCCGCAACAGACTTTATGCCACCAAAATCGGTGATGCGGATGGTGATGTTG
>JAJRWJ010000081.1 GCA_024276805.1 Gammaproteobacteria bacterium | reverse complement strand
ATTCTGTTATATTCCACCTGCTCGATATTGCCTGCGGAAAATGAACGGCAGATCGCTGCGTTTCTGGCCCGGCATGCCGATGCGCAGGAAATCCCCATCGTCGCGCCATGGGGAATGGCGCGGAACTGCGGCCGGCAGATTTTGCCCGGTGATGCTGGAATGGATGGCTTCTATTATGCCCGGATCAGCAAGCAGTAAGCTATGCTGGAAAATGCTTTTGTACGGCTGGCTATGGCTTTTCTGCAGTCATGCCAATGCCTACGGAGTCAGTATCGTAGAGGCAGGGCTGAGCGCGGAAAAACAATGGTATGTGTTGTCCGCAGATCTCGATTACCGATTGAGCCCGGTGGCGAAACAAGCCCTGCGCAGCGGCATCCCGCTGTCGTGGACGATGGCGGTTCGAATATATCGGGAACGTCCGTGGTTTTGGGATAAAAAGGTACACGACACGGTGCACCGTTATCGAATCCGTTATCATCCCTTGATGAATATTTACCAGCTCAAGGACCAGGGTAATGGCAGGATGGAGAATTTTTTAACATTGGCTGGCGCATTGGGGGCGTTGGGGAAAATCAGGGATATGCGCATTGTGGAAATTTACAGGCTGGACACCCGGCACAGCTATTATGCCTTGGTTAAAGTCAGTTTCGACCGGGAGGCGTTGCCCCTGCCACTACGCCCGGTTGCCTATGTCAACGCAGACTGGTCTTTATCCAGTGACTGGTATCGATGCCCGATAAAAAAATAAAACTGCCTATCGGCGCCTCCATCGTCATTCTCTTCAGTCTGATTCTGCTGTCACTGCAACTGATGAGTTCGGCGACCCAGGAGTCATCCCAGCTGAACGCCATGTATTCCTGGCTGCTGCTGGTCAATATACTGGGCTCGGTAGTGCTGTTGGGGCTGGTTGTGGTGAATATCTATTCACTGTACCGGCAGCTGAAAAAACGTCAGGCCGGTTCGCGCCTGACGACGCGCATGATTTTGCTGTTTGTGCTGCTGTCACTGGCGCCGGCGGCCATCGTCTTCTATTTTTCCGCACAGTTTCTGCATCAGGGAATAGACAGCTGGTTCAATGTGGAAATCGACCGCGCCATGGAGGATGCCCTGGAGTTGAGCCAGGCGTCTCTGGATCAGCGCATGCGCTGGCATTTGAAGCAGGTACAGCAGATGAGTGGGGAATTGAGCAACAAATCATCGGCGCTTGCCGCTATCGAGCTGGAAAAACTGAGAGTCGCAGCGGGTGCTTCGGAAATGGCGCTGCTCTCCCGCAGCGCCAGAATTATCGCCTCGAGCAGTGTCAATCCCAGTGAGATTCTGCCAAGTCTGCCGGTGGACTATGTCTGGTTACAACTGCAGGGGGGCAATGACTATGTCGGGCTGGATATCGATGAGGATGATCGTCTGCTGATCCAGGTGGTCACCCAGGTGGAGGGCAAGCATAAACGTTATTTGCAGGCGCTGTTTCCCGTGCCGGTGAGGATTGCCGACCTGGCCGATTCGGTGGAATTTGCCTTTGTCCGTTATCAGGAAATGACCTTTTTAAGGGATTAACTGCGCCTCAGTTTCACGCTGACGCTGTTTCTGGTTTTGCTGTTGAGTCTGTTGGCGGCAATCTGGGTGGCATTTATCGTCATCCGCAATATCATCGCGCCGGTCAATGAGCTGGTAAAAGGCACCCAGGCAGTTGCCGCGGGACATTACGAGCAGCAGCTTCCGGTCATGAGTCAGGACGACCTGGGTTTTCTGGTGGAATCCTTCAACGACATGGCTACCAGGATCGCTGGCGCCAGAGATGAGGCACGGCGCGCCAGCATCGAGGTGGAAAACCAGCGCGCCTATCTGGAAACGGTGTTGACCAGTCTGACCTCGGGTGTGATCAGCTTCGATGCCGACTATCATATACGCACCGCGAATCAGGCTGCCAACAAGATATTGCATGTTCTGGTCAGCAAATACCGTGGCAGAAGATTGCTCGATCTGGCCAATGACCATCCCGATCTGTCCGGACTGGTGAGGGTCATTCAGCAGCTGATGCAGCAGGCTGAAGATGTCTGGCAGGAAAGCGTCTCCCTGCTGGGACCCAATGGGCGTCAGGAATTGCTTTGCCGGGGGACGCCACTGTTTTCCCAGGAAGGTCGGCGGGTTGGTGCGGTAGTCGTGTTCGATGATGTCACCGAATTGATTCAGGCGGAAAAAAATGCCGCCTGGGGGGAAGTGGCGCGACGTCTGGCGCATGAAATAAAAAATCCGTTGACTCCGATACAGTTGTCAGCCGAAAGGTTGCGGCATAAACTGGCCGGAGAGCTGAAGGCAAAATCGGCGACAATATTGGAACGCTCCACACAGACCATTGTGCAACAGGTCGAGGCGATGAAAAAAATGGTCGATGATTTTTCAGAATACGCCAGGCCAAGCAAAAAGGAGATTGTCGCCATCGACATGGCCGAGTTGCTGCAGGAAGTGCTGGCATTGTATAACCTGCAGCGCAACGTTCAAATCAAGACCGAATTTGTTCCCAACCTGCCGCTTATCGAAGCCGATCCGGTCAGTATCCGGCAGGTTTTGCATAATTTGTTGAAAAATGCCCTGGAAGCCTCTGGTGCTGGAGCGGTGATTTCCATAAAATTACGTCAGGTCTTCAGCAACAATGCCAGATTCATCGAGGTTGCTCTCTATGACAATGGCCCTGGCATCGCCAAGGAACAGTTGGATACCCTTTTTGACCCCTATGTGACCAGCAAGCCGAAAGGTACCGGGCTTGGTCTGGCCATCGTGAAAAAGATTGTCGAGGATCATGGCGGAGCAATTTGGGTCGATACCGATTACCAGCAGGGTGCGGGGTTTATCTTCAGGCTCCCGGCGGGCTGATGGGCAAAAATGCGGCAATCCACACTCCGTACGACCGATCAGAGGCCGAACAGGGCGGCGTTACCGGTGGTGGGGGTGAAAAATCCTGCAGACGATCTCTGCAGCGGCATGGATTGATCTTTTTCCCGGCAAAAATGGCCTGCCTGGCGGCAGACAGGCCCGCTGACCGGCTGATAATTTACATGCGGAGAGAGCATAAATGAAAACAGACAACCCCTACATACTGGTCGTCGATGACGAGCCGGATATCCGTCAGCTGGTTTTTGAGATCCTGGAGGATGAAGGTTATCGGGTGGCCATGGCAAAAAATGCCGCCGAGGCGCGGGAGTCGAATCTGAGTAAGCAGCCAGACCTGGTATTGCTGGATATCTGGATGCCCGATACCGATGGCATCACTCTGTTGAAGGAATGGCAATCGGAAAATGCGTTGCATTGCCCCGTGGTGATGATGTCGGGACATGGCAATGTCGAGACGGCGGTCGAGGCGACCCGGCTGGGCGCCTATGATTTCCTGGAAAAGCCCCTGTCCATGGCAAAGTTGCTGCTGATCGTCGAAAGAGCGTTGGAAGCGAGTCACCTGCAGCGGGAAAATGCCGGTTTGAAGCTGCAGTTGACGGAGACTGTCGAGCCGGTTGGCAAAAGCGCGGTCGTAGAACGCATGAAGGATCAATTGAAGCGCCTGGCGCAACATGAAGCCCGGGTGTTGTTTGTCGGTGAGGCTGGCGTAGGCAAGGAACTCTATGCCCGCTATCTGCACAGTCACAGCAATCGCCGGGATGGTGCTTTTGTGCATGTCGCCGTGGGCAGTATTGCCCCGGAAAACTCTGCGGTGGAATTCTTTGGCAAGGAGGACCAGGGCAAGGTATATCCAGGATTGCTGGAACAGGCGCATGGCGGGACGCTGTTTTTGGGTGAAATCAACGGCATGGATCCCGAGACACAGCTGCGCCTGATCAGCGCCATTGAATCGAGCTCGTTTCTACGGGTCGGTGGTGGCAGTCCGGTACAGGTCGATGTGCGGGTCATGGCATCGACGCGCAAGGGACTGGAGGAAGAGGTCAGGGCGGGGCGGTTCCGGCAGGATCTTTATTACCTGCTCAATGTCGTGACCATGCAGGTGCAGCCGCTTAGAGAACACAGCGAGGATATCCCGGCGCTGCTGAGCTACTATGTCGATTACTTCGTCAGCCACGAAAAGCTGCCCTTCAGAAAATTTTCCATGGCTGCGCAGAATTATCTGCGTAATTACAGTTGGCCGGGTAATGTCAGGGAGCTGAAAAACCTGGTGCAGAGGCTGATGATTCTTGGGGCAGGGGACGAAATAGAGCTGGAGGAAGTAAAAAGTGCCCTGGGGGCAGTGGTCGAGGATGTGGTTTCGGCGGTGCCGGAGTTCTTCAATCTGCCGTTGAAAGAGGCCAGAGAACAGTTCGAGAAGGCCTATCTGGAATATCATTTCGATAAAAATAGCGGCAGCGTGGCAAAATTGGCCAGCGCCATCGGCATGGAAAGGACACATTTATACCGTAAGCTGCATTCCCTGAACATTAAATTATAGTGATCGTTATTCAGGATTCAGCACGGTATTTCCCTGTCTTACTGAACAAGGTGCGGGTGGCAGGAAATAAAAAGCAATGATGATGTGCCGGGAGTGAGTACATGAAAATTATAAATTCACTTGAAAAATAATTCCAAAACAAGTAGAATTTCCGCCTTTTAATGGCTTTAAAATAATTAAAGTAGTGACAATGAAAACATTTAGTGCAAAACCAGCAGAAGTCAAGCGCGATTGGTACGTGGTCGATGCGGAAGGGAAGACACTTGGGCGGCTTGCTACCGAGATTGCCCGTCGTCTCCGCGGTAAACACAAAGCGGAATATACGCCGCATGTGGATACAGGAGATTACATCATTGTCGTCAATGCAGAAAAGATCAGGGTTACCGGTAACAAGGAAAAAGACAAGATTTACTATCGTCATACCGGATATGTAGGCAACCTGAAGTCGGTGAGTCTCGGCAAGCTGAGAAAAACTTTTCCAGATCGCATCATCAGCACCGCGGTGAAAGGCATGCTGCCAAAAAATCCACTGGGCAGGGCGATGTTCAAAAAATTGAAGGTCTATGCCGGCCCGGATCATCAGCATCAGGCTCAACAGCCCAAGGTTTTAGAAATCTAATAAAGAAATAGGTTACAGTAATGGCAACAGCGCAGTATTATGGAACAGGCCGTCGCAAGAGAGCGATTGCACGGGTTTACGCAAAACCTGGGTCTGGTCAATTCATCATCAACAATCACACCATCGAAGATTATTTTGGTCGCAAGACAGATCAGATGGTTGCCCGTCAGGCAGCGGAATGTGTCGATATGATCGGCAGTCTGGATATCAATATCATCGTCAAGGGTGGTGGTCCGTCAGGTCAGGCCGGTGCCATCAGACATGGACTGGCGCGTGCCTTGATGGATTACGATGAAGGTCTGCGTCCGGTTTTGAGAAAGGCCGGTTATGTGACCCGTGATGCGCGTGTCGTCGAACGTAAAAAAATCGGCTTGCATAAAGCGAGAAAGCGTCCACAATACTCAAAACGCTGATCTTCACAAGACACTGACAAACACGAATTTGGGGAATCGTCTAGCGGCAGGACTGCGGACTCTGACTCCGCCAACCAAGGTTCGAATCCTTGTTCCCCAGCCAGTAGACGTAAAAAAGGCTGCATAACTTGTTTATGCAGCCTTTTTTTTACCCATTTTTCTGGCGCGGACAATTCTGCTGCTGTCTTCTGCAACAGATCACGGCGAGCGCATATAAAATCATGAAAACCCAAAAGGAAAGGGTAATCCATCAGGAGAACTACCATAGGTGATGAGTGTAGCCGGGTCGAGGCGGCTTTTCCCGGATTCCGCTGAGGCTGCATCCGGGCTACGGGAATCAGCGCTCATCGGCAAGAACAAAGCGGCAAATCCTGAATCGAACGTAGCCCGGATGCAGCTCGCGGAATCCGGGGGGTAGGCTAAGGCGCTATTTTCCTTGTGATTTATATTATGCGTTCGCCCTGTGCAGCGGATATTGTGTCAAGCGTGATACAGTCCTGCAATGCTATAATATACGTTGTGCTCCGAATTTTTGCTAAAGTCAAAAGCACCGGTTGCTGCCATGGCTGAGTCCTTTCTACAGAGTCTGATCCAGCCGCGCAATCCACATTGAACCTCCGCCCATTACAGAACTTCATGCACCGATGAATGACGAGCAGGAACCACAGTCCCCCTGTATAAGAAATTGTTGTTTGAATGAGCAGGATATCTGTCTGGGCTGTTTTCGCGCGCTGCATGAGATTACCGGATGGGGTGGGGCCGATGTCAGGGAGAGGGAAAAAATTTTACAGGCGGCGGCGTACAGGAAGTTGAAATATACCAGACTAAGCAGTGGACCATGAGCAATGCACTTCGTGGATCATTTTCTGGCGTCTCCAGGACGCCCTTTTTTGTCTCGCACTGAACTTACCGGAATTTTAATAATTCCCATGTGGAGAGTCTTGGAGTGTGCGTCGCCTGTCTGACAACATGGTTTTGCCATTTTACCTGTAATGCTGTGCTTCCGGCATTGAATAATCCGACAAAGTGGAAATAGATTGCCGGTTCACTTGTCGGGAATGCTTTTCCAGTCTATCTTGTATGGTTATTTTTTCAATTCTGCAATTGGCTTGTCATGCGTTTCTTGCGTTTTCTTTCGGTTGATCCCGTCAATCTAAGTCTCAAAGGCAAGGTATATTCACTTGTCGCCTGCTTCTGTTCGATATTTTTTATTGCCTTGGTCACGCATATTGTCTCGCTGGGCCCGGAATACCCCATGATTGTGGCGTCGATGGGGGCTTCCACGGTGATCCTGTTTTTTATTCCAAACAGTCCGCTGGCCCAGCCATGGCCATTTGCCGGCGGGCAATTGAGTTCGGCGGTGGTGGGTGTCACTTGTGCGCTGTACATCGATGAGACGGCCTCGGCTGCAGCTGTTGCAGTTGGTGGCTCTGTCCTGGTCATGCTGCTGCTGCGCTGCCTGCACCCACCCAGCGCGGCGACAAGCCTGGCGCCGATCATGGCGGGTGAATCCATTACTTCACTGGGCTATGATTTTGTCATCCAGCCAGTCGCGATCAATGTCGCATTCATGCTGGTTCTGGCTGTGTTTATCAATCGCCTGGTGATGAAGCACAGTTATCCCAGTCCGCTTCCTGAGGAGGTCAAGCCTGCTGCCGGAAAGAAGCACACTGTCAGTGCGCCCAGTCACAAGATCGGCATTTCCGAAGAAGACCTGAACAGGGCCTTGCAGGATCTGGATTTCTTTGTCGATATGACGCATAGTGAGTTGAGTAGAATCCTGACACAGACGGAATTGAATACCTTCAAGCGTATCCGGGGGGATATCCGTTGCGCCGATATCATGATCAGGGAGGTGGTGTCGGTCGATTTTGGCATGGAAGTGGAAGACGCATGGCGCATCCTGTATAAACAAAATCTGAAAGCCATGCCGGTTACGGACAGAAGCCGGCGTGTCATTGGCATTGTCACCGGGCACGATTTTTTCAAATTCATCAACCTGGATGTCTATGAAAGTTTTCAGGATAAAATTCGCAATTTTATCCGGCGTACGGCCGCCCTGACAGCCAGCAAGCCGGAATGCGTCGGACAGATCATGACCGCTCCCGGCGTTGTATTACAGGAGACGGCGCATATTGTGGAATTGATTCCATTGATGTCGATCGATGGTCATCGACAGATTCCCATAGTTGACTCGGAGAATCGCCTGGTGGGGATGGTATACCAGGCCAATCTGCTTGCCGCGCTGTACAACGCTTCTCTGGCGACTCAGATTGGCAAGGAGCCGGCAGCTGTATAGGCGAGCGGGATGCCGGTTGCACGCACGGGCATTCGGTAATGGCTGTTCTGGCAATAAAAAAGCCGCGCCTCTGAAGGGAGGCGCGGCTTTTTCGTTACGTCGTCTGGCGTCTCTTTTCGGAGATTCCGGCGGCGTATGTTTAACAGTTACAATCTATAAACACTCATCCATGGTCTGTTTTATGCAGTATCAATGGCTTGTAGCCATTGATACTGCCGGCACATCCCTGTGCCGGATTGCTTCCCGTCGTTTATAGAGGGAACTAAATAACCGTTACTTCTTCGGCTTGCAGGCCTTTGGGGCCGTTGGCGACCTTGAACTGAACCTGCTGGCCTTCATCCAGGGTTCTGAAGCTGTCGTTTGTGCTGAGGATGTTTCTGAAGTGCACGAAAACATCGGGGCCTTGTTTTTGTTCGATAAAGCCGAAGCCCTTGTCCGCGTTAAACCATTTGACGGTGCCGGTGGATACTGTAGACATAATAAGTCCTATAAAAATATAAATATAAAAACCTTAAAAATAAGGCGGGTGAAGCAGATAATGTGGAATTACTTGAAGAACAGGACGAGAAACTACAGGAGAAACATCGAAGCGGTAAACACAAGGTAAATCATATTTTCTGACTGACAGTATTATAGATGTATTGAGGCGCTTGTCAAGCTTAATTAAAAACAATTGCAACGCAATCTGGTTTGGCGGTCTGTTTTCTGTCATTTCTGCTGGCCGTGGGATATTTCGACCAGCAGCAGAAATATCAGGTAGCACAGCAATATCTGACCTTCAGGGGCCGGCATCACCCTCGAGCCGTGCAATGTGAAAAAGCGCATCTCCTCCATACACCAGGGGCATTTCACTGCGGCCGATAATCAAACCGGCAGATGGGGCCGTCACTTTCGTCTCGCTGTTCGTTGACGGATCGCTGATGCTGCCAACGACAGTATGGCGTTCAATACGCATTCCCAGCGCCGCAGAGCTGCGCAAAATACCACTCACCGGCGCCCTGAGCCAGTTGCTGGAATGTGCGATACAGGTTTCCTGATCAACCTGTGTGAGCGGTTTGTCGTTACTCAGCATGCCCAGGTGATGCATTACTCCGATAATACCCTGGACACCGGCAAGAATGCAGTTTTCATCGAAGCGCAACGCTTCCCCTGCCTCGTAGGGCAGCATCGTCACGCCTTTTTCCGATGCGGATTTTCTAAGTGAACCACCCCGCAGTCTGGAATTGAGCAAAAGGGGTGCAGCAAATGCCAGCGCCAGAGTCAGGGTGTGATCATCATCCAGGTCGGCGCGGATTTGCGGCAGGTTGCTGCGATGCACCGCCGCTGTATGCAGATCGATGCCATAATGGCAATTGGCGACGATTTCAGACATGAACAAATCGGCCAGACGCGCGGCAAGGGAGCCTTCAGGGGATCCTGGAAAACAGCGATTCAAGTCGCGACGATCTGGCAGGTAGCGGGATTTGGCAAGAACCCCGTAGACATTGACCATGGGGATCATCAGCAGGGCGCCGCACAAATTGTCAAATACTGGCAGCTGCATCAGTCTGCGGATGATTTCAATGCCATTCAGTTCGTCGCCGTGGATTGCCGCACTGACAAACAACCGCGGCCCTGGGTTTTTACCGTGAATGACATGGACCGGCATGGTCAGTGGTGAACCACTGTACAATGCCGGCAGCCGCAGATCGATCCTGGTGTGGCTGCCAGGTTTTATGTTCTGGCCATTGATCAGCAACTTCCCGGTGTTGCTCATTATGTCGTTTCCGGATGCTGATCAGGTATGGTGATGCCAGCTAAACCATCGTCTGCTTCAGCAGTCGTGTGGACGAGATCGATGGGCGGGGATTTTATCGATGGCGAATCAAGAGACATGAACATTTGCCTGCCGTTTCCCGAAACTAAAATCAGCTATGCTATCATTCCACCGGTTTATTCTGAAATCTTCATGCCCTGTCCATGCGTCTCATGAGCAAAGGATGGTGCGCATGTGTTTTCCGGATTGCGGACCCTGGCAAGGCGCCGGTAACACGACACGGATCCGTGGCAACATGGCCGGTTTTCCTGGAAGCGCGGGGCATGGAAAAATACGCCATGGATGAGAGTTTAGTGATGCCAGGTAAATTTGTCAGTGTCTTTAAACACCCATCCAGGGGATGTTTTTAGCAATAAAACAGCCAATTTGACTGGCTGTTTATTTCATAATCCAATGGCTGGTGGCCATTGATACTGTCGGCACATACGTGTGCCGGATTAGTTCCCGTCATTACGGGAACAAATTAATCAGCGGGAAGACAATCATGCAGGAATCAGCACAGCTGGCTGAGGATGAAACAGTACGGGAGAAGGTTTTTCAGGCTATTGAAGAGCAGGATTTTCAGGAGCTGAAGAATATAACGGCATCGATGCATGCCGCCGAACTGAGTGACCTTCTGGAATCCCTGCCGCCCAGAGAGCGGAGTATTCTTTGGCAGCATACGCCGGATCAGCTGGATGCCGATGTGCTGTCCGAAGTTCAGGAAGAAGTGCGGGATGTACTGATCAGTGAGATGGATGAGAACGAGCTGGTTTCTGCGGCATCGGAAATGGATGTGCAGGATCTGGCTGAAGTGATCGTCGATTTGCCCCGGGAACTGCGCACCACGATCGAAGCATCGCTGGATAACGCCATCCGGGCAAAACTTGAAACCAGTCTGTCTTTCGAAGAAGATACCGCCGGACGCTTGATGAGCCATGAGCTGGTCGCGGTGCGTGGAGATATCAGTCTGGATGTGGTGCTGCGTTACCTGCGGCGTAAAAAGGATCTGCCAACATACGGTGATGGCCTGTTCGTCATCGACCGGCTTGGCAATTATCTGGGCAAACTTCCCGTTGAAACCCTGCTCAGCAGTGATTCCGAGAGCCTGGTCAGGGATGTCATGGAAAAAGACGACAAGCAGATTTCCGCATCGACCAGCGCCCATGAAGT
>JAJRWJ010000080.1 GCA_024276805.1 Gammaproteobacteria bacterium | reverse complement strand
TGGACCTGCTGTTGTACGGTGATCTGATCATGCAGAAAGGGCGCCTGCAGATTCCCCGCGACGAAATCACCCGCTATGCATTCGTGCTGGAGCCGCTTGCCGAGATAGCCCCGGATTGGCCTCACCCGGTCAGCAAACAGCGCTTTGCCGATCTGTGGGAAAAATTCGACAAGTCGGGAGTGAAGCAGAAACGCATTCCCCTGTCGTAAATTCGCGTTGTTCAATGCGCATGGCAGTCCACCCACCATTCAGCAGTACAACGTCCGTCCGCCATCCACGGCAATGTTCTGGCCGGTGATATAATCACCATCCATGATCAGAAATCCGACCGCCTTGGCGATATCCTCTGGGCTACCGCTGCGCTGCAACGCCACGCGCGCCAGAATATCCCGCTTTTCGGCTTCGTCCAGCTCGTTTTCCGGCCATAGTATGGCCCCCGGAGAAACGGCGTTGACCCGCACCGCTGGCGCCAGCTCCTTGGCCAGCACCCGGGTCATGGCCGCCAAGCCTGCCTTGGCGATACTGTACACAGGAAATTCCTGCAATCCCCGTTGCGCATGGATATCGATGATATTGACGATGCAGCCGTTGTTTTCCGCCAGCGACCGGGAAAATGCCTTGGCCAGGAAAAAGGGCGCTTTAAGATTGCTGCCCAGCAAATCGTCCCATTCGCCCTCGGTGACTGTCGAAATTTTCGTTGCGTAGAAAGCGGAAGCATTATTGACCAGAACATCCAGGCCGCCCCATGCCGAATGCACGGCCTCCGTCATGGCCTGCAACTGCGCCAGATCCAACAGGTCGGCCTGGAAGATTCTCGCCGAATCGGGGCGCTGATCATTCAATTGCCGACAAAGCCGGCTTGCTTCCCGCTCAGAGTTTCTATAATGAATACATATCCTGCAGCCCCGGGCATGAAGATATTGCGCACAAACTGCACCGACCCGCCTGGCTGCCCCAGTGATCAATACTCTCCGCCGCGGCATTGCCACGGCATCATAATCCGACTGCTCAATCATTAAAAGAACCCTGTTTGTCCTGGTTTTACCCTGCTCTTTGCCTGCAACCAAGCCCCGGCGTTACCGAAACCATCCAGAAACTACCGTTCTCGCCTTTGGCGACGGTCTGACAATGCGGCATCCCGGCCATGATGCAGGGCGTCCCCGAACCGGCTATCTTGTTTCTAATCAGCGCCGGTCTGACTCAGTTTTCTTTGTCTTCAAATTTTTCAATGGCATCGAAGTGGGCCTGCATATCCTCCCCATCGGCAGCGGAATGCTGACTGCGCCGGCGCACGAACAGCCTGGAAAACAGCAATCCCGATTCAAACAACAGCCAGATCGGAATAGCCAGCATGGTTTGCGAGATCGCATCCGGAGGCGTGAGGAACATGCCGATTACAAAGGCGGCAACAATGACATAGGGGCGTTTTTCAGCGAGACTCTGCGGCGTGGTAATGCCCGTCCAGACCAGTACGATGGTGACGATGGGCACCTCGAAGGCCGCCCCGAAAGCAAAAAACAAGGTCAGCACGAAATCCAGGTATTTGCTGATATCGGTCATTACCGTCACACCTGCGGGAGCTGCGGCAGTCAGAAATGCAAAAACCAGAGGGAACACGACAAAGTAGGCGAATGCCGCCCCACCATAGAACAGCAGCGTACTGGCCACCAGCAGCGGCAAAATCATGCGCTTCTCATGGCGATACAATCCTGGCGCAATAAATGCCCAGAACTGGTAGAGAATCACCGGCATGGAAATGAAGATCGCGGCAACGAATGCCAGTTTGAAAGGAATCAAGAAGGGTGATGCCACCTCGATGGCAATCATCGAACTGTTTTCCGGCATATGCCGCATCAAGGGGCCCGCCAGATAGGCGTAGAGTTCGTTGGCAAATGGCGCCAGGACCAGAAACACCGCCAATACCGTGAAAACGACGCGCAACAAACGATTGCGCAGTTCGATCAGGTGCGAGATGAAGGGCTGTTCCTCCGCGCCTGCGGCATCATGATCATCCCCGCTCATGCCGATCCGCGGATTGCTTATCTTCAGAAGCCGGCAGTTGTTCGATGCTGGTTTTGATTTTTTGTCCGGCAGCAGCACTATCATCGAGCAACTGCCGCACCTCGTCGACGCCTGACTGTTCGCGCAAAGACTGGCGAATCTCCTCCTCTCTCAGTTCCTCCTTGATTTCCGCTTTTACCGATGCGACAACGGCACGCGTTTTGCCGATCCAGAAACCGGCAATGCGCGCCGCCTTGGGCAATCTTTCCGGCCCTATCACCAGCAGGCTGATCACACCGACCAGACAAAGCTCCCAGAAACCGACGTCAAACATCTTTCCGGACTACCTCTTCTGGTGTTCTTTGCTGGTCACTTCGCCATCGATGGTTTCCCCTTCCTTGGCGTCGATTTTGGCATCCTCCTCGCCATCCTTGATCGCCGTGCGGAAGCTTTTTATCGCCGCGCCCAGATCGCCACCCAATCCTTTCAGACGCTTGGTGCCGAATAACAGAATGACGATGACCAATATAATCAATAACTGCCAAATGCTGATGCCCATTGCTGTAAATCCCAAGGTTGTCTACCGGGAGAGTCATTTCATGCCGGCAACTGTTCAATAATGCCGGATCATGCTCCTGCCCGGCGTCTATACCATCCTGCGTCACTCGTCCCGTTGCGCCTTCTCCTGCAGACCGGACAAACCAAAACGCCGTTGCAGCTCCAGCAGCACATCTTCCGGCCCCAGCCCCTGGTCTGCCAGCATGATCATGCAGTGAAACCACAAATCGGCGGTTTCATAGACAATCTGTCGCCTGTCGCCGTCTTTTGCGGCGATCACCGTCTCGGTCGCTTCCTCGCCGATCTTCTTCAATATGCTGTC
>JAJRWJ010000079.1 GCA_024276805.1 Gammaproteobacteria bacterium | reverse complement strand
ATGATGATAAAAAACACATTGGACAGGACATTCAGGAAATTCGGCACCCCCCAAAGGCTCCGCTGGTCGGCGAAATTGTGATAGGCCGGATCCTGGGGGATAGCAGGCAACAGCACCACAATGACCAGTCCGGCAACGACGATAGCGCCCAACAATTTCGAATTGCGCGAAGAACTCAATTGATACTTCATATTCACAGAGTATAGCCAAAAGTTCAAGGACTTCAGACAAAATACACGCTACCATCACAGATGGCTTATTGGCTTTACGGGCGGGTTGTATCCAGCGACACAATCCACCCGTAAAAACCATACTGCTGTACTAGGAAATTTTTGCCAACACCGATGCAACCGTTTCCCCCATCGCCGATGGCGTCGGAGCGATGCTGACCCCCAGTTCCTTCAGCCTGGAGACTTTTTCCGCGGCGCTCTCACCGCTGGAAGAAATGATCGCCCCGGCATGACCCATGCGCCGCCCTTCCGGCGCGGTCAGACCTGCAATATAGGCGACCACCGGCTTGCTCATGTTTTCCCTGGCAAAAACACCCGCCTCCACTTCCTGTGGACCACCAATCTCGCCGATCATCACCACCAGCCTGGTTTCCTCATCCTGTTCGAACATCTCCATGATATCCCGATGTGAACTGCCGTTGATCGGATCACCACCAATGCCCACTGATGTGGAAATCCCTATCCCCAGCCTGCGCATCTGGTCAGCGGCTTCATAGCCCAGCGTCCCCGAACGACCGACTATGCCGACATTTCCGGGAACATAGATATGTCCCGGCATAATTCCCAGCATCGCCTTGCCTGGGCTGATCGTTCCGGCACAGTTGGGGCCAGTCAGAACCATTCTTTCCGAATCAGGGAATCGCCGTAAAAAGTTTTTTACCTTCATCATGTCCTGCGTCGGAATGCCGTCGGTCACCGCAACACAATATTTGATGCCGGCATCAGCCGCTTCCATAATGGCGTCTGCAGCCGACCCCGGTGGCACGAACACAATACTGGCTTGCGCCCCAACTTCCCTGACCGCTTCTTTGACAGTGTTGAATACTGGCTTGCCAAGATGTATCTGCCCGCCCTTGCCCGGGGTGATGCCACCCACGATGTTGGAACCATAGTTGATCATATCCTGGGCGTGGAATGTACCGATTTTGCCGGTAAAGCCCTGGATAATCATTGTGGTATTTTGATCGATCAAGATAGACATTAATTCTCCCCCTGGGCTGCCGCAACCATTTCATTGCGTGCCCGAACCGCTTTTTCTGCGGCTTCAGCCAGTGTATCGGCAGTCATGATTGGCAACCCGCTGGCAGCAATGATTTTCCGTCCTTCCTCGACATTGGTGCCGGATAAACGTACGATCAGCGGTATTTTCAAGTCAATCTTCTTGACTGCCTCGACGACCCCTTCGGCAATCCAGTCACACCGGTTGATGCCAGCAAATATATTGACCAGCATCGCTTTCACACCCTCATCCGCTAGAACCAGGCGGAATGCCTTTTCGGTCCGTTCCGGCGACGCCCCCCCGCCGACATCCAGAAAATTGGCCGGCTCGCCCCCCGCCAGTTTGATCATATCCATCGTCGCCATCGCCAATCCCGCACCGTTGATCATACAGCCGATGTCACCATCCAGTCCGACATAGCTCAAGCCACGATCCGCAGCCGCCATTTCCCGAGGATCCTCCTGGGTCTTGTCACGCAGTTCCGATATTTTCTGCTGGCGAAACAAGGCATTGTCATCAAAAGCCATTTTTGCATCGAGGGCGATCAACTCATCGCCGGCAGTGATAACCAGGGGATTGATTTCCAGCATGCTGGCATCGTTGTCACGCAAGGCACGGTAGCAGCCCTTGATGGTCTTCACCGCGGCGCTCAGCATCGAAGCGGGTATTCCCAGTGCAAAGGCCATTTCCCGGGCTTGAAAAGCCTGCAATCCAACGGCGGGTTCAATATAGATTCTGGTGATCGCTTCCGGGTTGTTTTCCGCGAGTTCCTCGATCTCCATCCCGCCCTGTGCGGAACCGACCATGACAATTCTCTCAGACTCCCGGTCGACCAGAAAACAAAAGTACAGTTCCTTGGCGATATTGGCCCCTGCTTCAACATAAAGTCTGTAGCATACCTTGCCCGCCGGCCCGGTTTGTCGGGTCACCAGCCTTTTACCCAGCAATTCTTCAGCTGCGGCTTCCACTTCATCATGGGTCTTACAAATTTTAATACCGCCGGCCTTGCCTCTTGCTCCGGAATGAATCTGGGCCTTGACCACCCAGACATTGCCGCCAATATCCATGGCGCGCTGAACAGCCTGCTCCGGGCTGTAAGCCAAACCGCCATCGGCTGTCTTTACACCGCAACCAGCCAAAATTTCTTTCGCTTGGTACTCATGGATATCCACTGTATCCCCCCTAAGTATTATTTCAATAAAATCATATAACCCGCAGCAACGACTGGAATCATTTTTCCAGGCCACATACAAATTTCATCCCCATCCCAAACCATTGAATGCCAAGCTGCCGAAAATCAAACAATTGAAGGTGTCAATCTCGGTTCTTTAGAATTTATATCCAGGAAAACCCGTCCTTTCGATACTAATGGAAAGACAATAGATGACAAGCTCTTTGTTAAGCGCCGCTCAGCGCTTAACAATATTCAGTCATTATTGTATCGACTTTGCCGCGATCGCTTCAGCAGCCTGAACGACATTGTTCGCCATTCTCTCTGAAGCCGCATCGATCAAGCGACCATCCAGGGCGGCTGCTCCTTTGCCCTGCGCGGCCGCGTCAGCCAATGCAGCCAGGATGCGCCGTGCTTTATCCAGTTCCGCCGGCGGCGGTGTAAACACCTCATTTGCCAGAGCAATCTGGCCGGGATGAATTGCCCACTTGCCTTCACAGCCCAGTGCCGCCGCTCTTTTCGCCGCCTGCCTATACCCTTCCGGGTCTTTGATATCGCCAAAGGGGCCATCGATTGGCCGCAACCCATATGCACGACAGGCAACCGTCATACGGCTGATCGCGGCATGCCATTGATCACCCGGATAATCAGGATTCAGACCACCGATATTGGTGGTTCTGGCACGGTTGCTCGCGGCATAATCAGCAACACCGAAATGCATTGCTTCAAGACGCCCTGCTGCGCCCTGTCTGGCAATATCCTCGACATTGGCCATGCCCAAAGCTGTCTCGATCAAGCATTCTATGCCAATTTCGTGACTCAGGCCCTGCTGCGCTTCCAGCTGTTTGAGCATTGCCTCCACCATATAGACATCCGCATAAACACCAACCTTGGGGATCAAAACAGTATCCAGCTTGGCGCCAGCCTGTTCCACCAGATCGACGACATCGCGAACCATATACTGGGTATCCAGCCCATTGATGCGCACAGAAAGAGTGATACCATGACCTTTCCAGTCCAGATCATTGATTGCCTCGATGATGTTTTTCCTGGCTTGCAGTTTATCGTCCGGAGCCACGGCATCTTCAAGATCCAGAAAGACGAAATCCACACCGCTTTTCAGGGCCTTTTCAAACATCTCCGGATTTGAACCAGGAACGGCTAATTCAC
Source organism: Gammaproteobacteria bacterium (assembly GCA_024276805.1). Classification (GTDB taxonomy): domain Bacteria; phylum Pseudomonadota; class Gammaproteobacteria; order Methylococcales; family Methylomonadaceae; genus JANEMG01. Next base: position 313 of record JAJRWJ010000079.1, on the reverse strand, counting down.
AACGCTGAACACGTTGAACGGTAGCTACATATAGGGTATGACTCATTGATTGGTCCTTGCGCCTTTAACTTAAAATATCCGAGCAGCAATAACAAATTTCAGACAGTTGTCAGCCAACCCGTAATATACTCTCCGCATGTGAAATTTTTGCATTTCGGTGTGTCATTTATCATCGAGGGCAAGGCGAAAAACCGCCGCTGCAGCCGTTCTACAGCAAGGTTTTATTAACGCGGCCATCGGTAAAAAAGGGCATGTTGAGGTGCTAAAAATTGATGTGCGGATATATAAATAAATACAAATAACCAGACATTTT
>JAJRWJ010000078.1 GCA_024276805.1 Gammaproteobacteria bacterium | reverse complement strand
AGCCAACATTGAAACTCTGATACACAATACAAAGGCGGATAAGCCTCTGCGCCATCCGCCATGGGGCCTGTCAGCAAGAAAGGGCGTTATGTAATCGATGCAACAGGGCTGCGCAAGAAAGCATTGCAAACTGAGAGTAAAATTGACGCTGTTTGATGGATGACGCTATGCTTATCCACCACACAAACGCATTTGCCACCTTTAGAAATGCTGGCTGAAAGGCAGAATGCTTGTCGGTCATAAGCAAAAAGAGTATAAAAAACAATTGTTTGTTCGGGCAATGTCACTTTCGCAGTTTCGGTGGATGGCTGTTGTCTGTTGTTGCTCATGCCGGACGAAGGGTGCCAGCGATGGAAGCATTGCGTTCGATTTTCTGTCTGCTGATAATAATGTCAGCGGTTTCCTGTGAAAACAGGAATAATACAGACGTGCTTCAGTTCAATCCGCCGCCTTCGCAGGAGATAGCGAACCAGTCCACTTGCGAGGATTTATTGCAGGCTTTCAATGAGGAATTGTCACATATCGCTTATTGTACCGATGCCGCGCAGTGCGGCCTCGTTCTGAAGCGGACCAGCTGTGGCTGCACGCGGGACAGAGTGGCGCGCAGCGATGCCGATTCAGCAAAATTTTATGACATTATCGCCATGGCAAAAGCCAAGGGCTGTGATAATCCGCCTCTGAACAGTATTTGCGATTGTCCCCCCGCCGATGGCTTTGCCTGTGTCGATCAGCGCTGCAGCTGGAATTATCAATGACAGCATAATGCCAACTGTGAGGGGGCATTTTAGCGGAAAAGCTTCTCTATTCAACGGGCAGTCAAGATAATTTCCGATATCGAGATAACCGGGAGGGCGATGCGATCCGGACCATGATGCAACAATTCACAAACAGGCAATGGCAAGAGGTTTTTTGGGGAAATCAGCAGTGGCTCATACGGCAACGGTGTTGGCCAGCCGCAGGATTATTGTACCCACGCAATTCCTGAACACAGGGCGTCGTTATTTCAGTCTGCTGCTGGCGCTGCTGGTGTGGTGGCTCTGGTATTGTTATACGGCGCCGGATACCTTGGTGATCGTCCGGCAAAATGTCGAGGTGGCGCTGACCATGGTGTTCGGCTCTTTCATTGCCGGGGCGACCAGTGAAGGAGGCGGAGCGGTTGCTTTCCCGGTGTTCACCAAACTGCTGCAGGTGTCGCCAATGGATGCCAAGATTTTTTCGCTGGCCATTCAAAGTGTCGGCATGACGGCAGCAACACTGTCCATTCTCGCGCTGCGCGTGAAAATTGCCTGGCCGGTGGTTTTATGGGCCAGCTCCGGCGGTGTTCCCGGTATCGTTTTTGGGGCCGTCGTACTGACGCCGCTGCTGCCGGCGGAATTGCTGAGGATGGCTTTTACCGCAATGGTCACCGGCCTGGCGCTGACGCTGGTTCTGGTTACCTGGTATGGCAGGGAATACACTGAACAGCACAGCTACGGCAGGAAAGCGATTGTCGTGCTGTTGCTGAGCGGTTTTTTTGGCGGCATGATGTCCGGACTGGTTGGCAATGGCATCGATATCATCTGCTTTTCGGTGATGGTGTTTTTGTTCGGGATTGCGGAAAAAGTCGCCACGCCGACATCGGTGGTTTTGATGGCGTTGAATGCGCTGATTGGCTTCGCTTTGCATGTGTTTGTGATCGGCGGCTTCACTCCACAGATCCAGAACTATTGGCTGGCGGCGATTCCGGTGGTCGTGATCGGTGCTCCGGCGGGAGCTTATTTCTGTACCAGGCTGAACAACAAGATCATCGCCATGATTCTGATTTTTCTCATTGCTGTGGAACTGATCAGTTCCCTGTGGATTATTCCGATGACAACAGCATTGGCAACACTTTCCCTATTGATGTTATTATTTTTTTCGCGGGTAATTATCTGTTATCCAGGGCTTCGATAAGTTTCAGGAATTAAGGAGAAGGGTTATGCGTCGTGTTATTCATGTCGTGGTAGTGTTGTTGGTTGTAATGTCCCTGTATGGCTGCAAAAGGCAGTCGGCGCCATTGAATCTGCCTCCTTCGGTACAGGTCGGCGGAACCTACTACACGCAATTCGTAATCCGCTACGAGAAGGGGCGGCATCGCACCACCAACTACCGCCGGGGTGCTTCGATACCGGTCAATACCCCGGTTGTACTGGAGGATATTAACGAAAAGTTTATTACCGTCAAGTTGCAACCTTCTGGTCAGGAGTTGCTGGTCGAGAATGTCAAGAAACACACTCATGACGATGTCGCTCAGGCTTTCAACAAACTGTTTGCCAAGACCAGGGTGAATTTGTCCCAATTCAACAAGCTGGAAAGGGACAATATAAAAAATGGCACGGTGGCCAAGGGGATGCGCAAAAAAGCCGTACTGGTGGCCATCGGTTATCCACCGGCCATTGAAACCATGTCCCTGGATTCCGACCAATGGACCTATTGGAGCTCCCGGTTCAACAAGTTCATCGTGTATTTCCGTAATGGCAAGGTCTACAAGATCGTCGATTGAACAGGGTGACATCCTGCCGGGATGAGAGCTGATCGATGCACATGATCCTGGCCTTGCTGCTGTTCATCAGCACCGGTCTGCCCTCGTCGGTGGTGGCGGAAGTGCGAATCGCCCTGGTCATCGGTAATGGCAATTACCCATCTGCACCGCTGCAGAATCCTGTCAACGATGCCCGGGATATTTCACATACCTTGAAATCCCTGGGATTCACGGTTTCCACCTATATCGATGCCGACCGCAGGACCATGCGCCAGGCGTTGCGGGAATTTGGCGGGCAGCTGAAACAGGCCGATGTCGGGCTGTTCTATTATGCCGGGCATGGCATGCAGATCAGTGGCAGAAATTATCTGCTGCCGGTGCAGATCGATATCAGTTCCGCCGATGAAGTCGAGGATGAAAGTATCGCGGCGGATGCGGTGCTGAGAAAAATGCAGTCGGCCGGCAACAGACTCAATATTGTCATTCTGGATGCCTGTCGCAACAATCCCTTCGCCAGAAGTTTTCGCGGCGTCGAGCTGGGTCTGGCGAGAATGGAAGGTCCGGTTGGCACATTGATCGCTTATGCCACCGCACCGGGTTCCGTGGCTGCCGATGGCGACGGCCAAAATGGTCTGTATACGCAATATCTGCTGCAGGCCCTGCGTCAGCCCGGGTTGACTATCGAACAGGTATTCAAGAAAGTCCGCAACGGCGTGCGCAGCGCCACGGATGGCAGGCAGATTCCCTGGGAGTCGTCGTCATTGACCGGGGAATTCTTCTTTCTTCCGATGAGCCGCCTGGCCACGGACCCTCGGCCGCCACAAGTCAAGGCAGGCCATCTGCAGATCATTGCCAATGTACCGCATGCCACGGTGATCATCAATAATGCCGACAGGGGACGGACCGATGACCGGGGCGTGTTGAATGCCAGCGACATAGTTGCCGGGGAAGCGGATGTCATGGTGCAGGCGGATGGCTATGCGCCAACCCGGCAGCATGTCAGGCTGGCAGCCGGGCAGTGGCGTCGGCTGGAGGTAAACCTGCAGCCTGCCGAGGTGCTGGCAACGCTGCAAAAACAGGGCGGCAAGCGCCAGACAGCAATGCAGCGTTCCTGCCTGGAAAACAGGCAGGCGCTGATGGCCATCCAGGGCGAGGGAGGTGTCAATGAGTCGGTGTTGAGCACGCTGGCCTCTGCCGAAGCGAAAAAATATGGTCTGAAATTTATCACGCTGAGTGCGGCCGAACAACAGCTGCTGCAGAACAATTCGCTTTTCACCGGAAATCCTGATTACAGCAATCTTTTGCATCATTATATGGTCGATTATTCGCTGAAGATTACTGCAGTCGTCAGGGACGCGCCGATCCATGCGCTGAAAACCAGCATGAAAACCATTTATGGAGATGTTTCCCTGGAATTGCTGGCGTTGCGCAGTGGGAAAATCATCGGCACAAGCAGCTTCTCATTCAGAGAAGCGGGCATGGACCGGCAATACGTGCTGCAGAAACATTTCCGCCGGCATATCGATGCGGCAATGTCTGAAATTACCGCCCAGGCCTGTGCCATGCAATAAACGCGCTTGCCGTGTTGACGTGAAGGGTAATATGTAGCCGGATAAGCGCCAGCGCATCCGGCAGGCAGGCTGAGGTAGCTTGAAAAACCGCAAGCTGCCATTGAGAGGAACACCCTCAACCATGATCCAGAGCGCGGGAAAAGTGCGTATGGGATATGTGCCGGGTCATCACGGCCCAGCTTTCGGATATATTGCGTTTATCCGTGGGAGACGATCCCCCGGTTTTTGCCGGATGCGCTATCGCTTATCCGGCCTACAGGGAGCGCCAATTCATGCATTGGCGTGGAAACGGGCGTAGGCCCGGATAAGCGCGAGCGCATCCGGCAGGTGTCAGCAAAAATGTAAATTCTATGAGTGATAACCCATGAGCAACTACCGCCGGGTCCGCATCCCTGGAGGGAGTTATTTTTTTACCGTGGTCTGCTGGCAACGCAAAGTGGTATTCACATATCCGGAAAGACTCGAAATACTCAGGAACGCATTCCGCATGGTGATGAAAGAGCGCCCCTTTGTATTGGATGCGATCGTCATTTTGCCGGATCATCTGCATTGCATCTGGAAATTGCCGGAGGGAGACGACGATTATTCCGGACGCTGGCGTGAAATCAAAAAATATGTCACCGGCCGGATCAGGAATGATGCAAGGGAAAAAATCTGGCAACCCCGTTTCTGGGAGCATCGCCTTCGTGACAAGGAGGATTGGCGACGGCATATGGATTATATCCATTACAACCCGGTGAAACATGGCCTGGTGAATGCGCCGGGCGACTGGTTATACAGTTCGTTTCACAAGGCCGTGCGCAAGGGCTGGTATGAGCCGGATTGGGGGCGCAGCTGTCCGGAAAACATTCTGGATCTGGATTGCGAATGAGGGTCGTTCTGCCGGATGCGGGGTCATACTTCATATACGGGATCAGCCTGCTTGCCGGATGCGCTATCGCTTATCCGGCCTACGGGGAGCGCCAATTCACGCATTGGCGTGGAAACGGGCGTAGGCCGGATAAGCGATAGCGCATCCGGCAGGGCAGGCTGAGGTAGCTTGAAAAACCGCAAGCTGCCATTGAGAGGAACACCCTCAACCACGGTCCAGAGCGCGGGAAAAGTGCGCATGGGATATGTGCCGGGTCATCACGGCCCAGCTTCCGGATATTTTGCGCCTATCCGTGGGAGACGAATCCCCTGTTTTTGCCGGATACGCTACCGCTTACCCGGCCTACAGGGAGCGCCAATTCACGCATTGGCGTGGAAACGGGCGTAGGCCGGATAAGCCCCAGCGCATCCGGCAGGGCAGGCTGAGGTGGCTTGAAAAACCGCAAGCTGCCATTGAGAGGAACACCCTCAACCACGATCCAGGGTGCGGGAAAAGTGCGCATGGGATATGTGCCGGGTCATCACGGCCCAGCTTTCGGATATTTTGCGCCTATCCGTGGGAGACGAATCCCCTGTTTTTGCCGGATGCGCTATCGCTTATCCGGCCTACGGGGAGCGCCAATTCACGCATTGGCGTGGAAACGGGCGTAGGCCGGATAAGCTCCAGCGCATCCGGCAGGGCAGGTTGAGGTAGCTTGAAAAACCGCAAGCTGCCATTGAGAGGAACACCCTCAACCACGATCCAGAGCGCGGGAAAAGTGCGCATGGGATATGTGCCGGGTCATCACGGCCCAGCTTTCGGATATTTTGCGCCTATCCGTGGGAGACGAATCCCCCGGTTTTTGCCGGATGCGCTATCGCTTATCCGGCCTACGGGGAGCGCCAATTCACGCATTGGCGTGGAAACGGGCGTAGGCCGGATAAGCTCCAGCGCATCCGGCAGGGCAGGTTGAGGTGGCTTGAAAAACCGCAAGCCGCCATTGAGAGGAACACCCTCAACCACGATCCAGAGCGCGGGAAAAGTGCGCATGGGATATGTGCCGGGTCATCACGGCCCAGCTT
>JAJRWJ010000077.1 GCA_024276805.1 Gammaproteobacteria bacterium | reverse complement strand
TCTTCCTTATCTTCCTTGTCTTCGATGTCTTCCTCGTCCAGCGCGGCGGGCTCGAGCTCTTCCTCGTCATCTTCAAATTCTTTTTCCAGCTCATTGTCTTCGAACGCATCGTCTTCCAGCGCGGGCAAGGCGTCCTGTTCGACGTCATTGTCAACCTGCTCATCTCCGTCGAAGGCCATCTCCTTCGACAATTCGTTCATCAGATTGTCGACGTTGGCGTCCAGTTCGTCATCTTCCACGGTATCCAGAACAGGGACCAAATCTTTGGCAATTGCTGCCGGTACAGGATGAACTGCCTCGTCGGCGGCTTCTGGCTGTTCAAGCTCTTCTTCTTCTTCTTCTTCTTCTTCTTCTTTCGCGGCTGCAACTACTTCTTCAACGGTCAATTCGCTCTCTGCAGCTTCACCATCTGTTTCTTCCTGTGCGACAACTTCGCTCTCTGTTTCAGACTCGGTTTCAGCTTCGGCGACAGGTTCGGCTTGTGCTGCGACGTCGGACTCCACAACTTCCGCTGCAGGTTCGGCATCATCCTTTTCGTCGACAACAGCCTCTGCTTCCGCGGTCTGCCTTTCAACCACAGCCATCAACTTGGCGATAACATCCTCCGGCTCAACGTCTTTGGGGAAGACGATCGGCGCGTCTTCAAAGGCGGCCGACTTTTTCTCGAAAGCTTTGGCGCTGAGTTTTTCGATGGTCTGCTCGAGCCAGGATGTGAAGTCGTTTTTTGTCGGAATGTCTTCCGCCTCTTCCCCGACGTTGGGGCTTGTTTCCATTGCGTCAGCTTCATCCGGGGTATCGGCTTCATCTTTATCCGGCAGAGCGACGTCTTCCACTACCGCTTCCGTTTCTGCTTCCGCCTGCCCTTCCTCTTCATCCGCCTCGTAGGCGTATTCTGCCATGGCGACAGCCAGATCGTCCCGATAAACCGTGTTATCCGGATCCAACTCCACAGAGCGCTGGAAAGCAAGGATGGCGTTTTTTGTATCATCCATAACCTGATACGAATTGCCCAAGCGATGCCACGAAACCGCTTTATCGCTGAAATCATCCAGCAATTCAATACTGCGTTGATAGTAGGGGATCGATTTCTCGGGTTCACCCAGCCGCATATAGGCCAGGGCCATATTGCTGTAGGCCCAGCCAAATTCAGGAGCGATTTCGATCGCTTTATCGTAAGCTTTGATTGCTTGCTCGAAAGCTCCTGAATTAAGATAGATATTTCCTAATTCGTTCCACAGTTGATGCTCACTCATTTTTATCTCCTATCCTAGAATAGAACCTGAGGTTGACTAAATAGACTGATCGGATGCCCTTGCCATAGTTTTTTTTGTTGCTCGCTCGGCGAAAGATTTGCCTGTTCATAAGCCATCAGGGCATTGTAGTAGTCACCTGATGCCAGGTACAGATTCCCAAGGCGAATTGAAAGGGTTTCTTTGTAAGGGCTTCCTACGAACAATTGAATGCTCTGCTTGTATAGTTGTATCGATTTTTCATAATCTCCCTTCTGTGCATACACTAACGCAAGGTTTGCATATGAACACCCAAAACCATCATCTATCATGACCGCCTGACGATAGGCTTTCGAGGCTTGTTCATAAAATCCTTGGTAGAAATAAATGTTCCCGAGTTCATTACACAGCTCTGCCAGTGTAGGGTCATGGAATAAATGCTCTGATGTCACGTCTTCATCGGTTAGACCGTGTAACGCGCGGAACATGTCCGTGGGCAGCATGTTTATGAAACTGTCGATCAGATCTAAACTGCTCTGCTGGAACTGATCCAAATCCTTGAGAACACGAGGGTTGAGTTGATCTGCATTTTGGTAGGCTTGAGATGCGTCGTCGTATTGGCACATCTGCCGGTACAAATCGCCCAAGCGATTCCAGGCGAGCGCCTTTGCTTTGTTTCCGCTAAGCAGATCAACGCTTTTGAGCAGCAACAGTTCGGCTTCTCGATATTCGCCCCTCCCGGCCAGCGCTAAAGCCAAATTGCTGTATGACCATCCGAAGCCGGAATCGATGCTGATCGCCTGGAAATAGGCTTGCATCGCATCTCCATAATGGCCGGCCTGGCAATATGCATTTCCCAGTTCATTGAGAAGATAAATGTTTCTGGGAGACAGAGCAATGGCCTGTTGATAGGCGTCGATCGCGTCTTTTAGCCGTCCTTGCTTCTGCAGAAATCTGCCAAGCCGAATCCAAAAGAAAATGTAATCTTGCGACACTTGCATTGCCTGCTGCTTCTGGATGAGAGACTTGTAGATCTCTGCGAGTTTTTGCCCCTCGCTTGTTTGTACGGAGTTTTTATTTTGCATAGCAATTACCTATCAGGCTCAAGCGAGCGCGAGAAACAATCGATGACTTTTGGGGATCGAGGATGCGTGCTTGCTCATAAGCTGCCACCGCCAAAGATGGCTCATTCAGCCGACGATAAACATTTCCCAACTGGTTCCACGACAAGGCTTTGTCTTTCCTTTTGTCAAACAGGCGAATGCTTTTTTCGTAAAGGGGAACTGCGTCCCTGTAGAGGCCGTTGACCGTGTTCGCCAGCGCCAGATTGTAGTAAGGCCAGCCATTGTTTGGATCGAGTTCAGTCGCGATCAAAAAAGCATCTTTTGCCAACTCATACATGCGGTTGCGCACATAGAACGAGCCCAGCTCCAACCAATAACCCACATTGCCCGCTTTTTTGTTCGCTGCCAAGACTTTGCGCAGCATGGCATTCCTGTTGGCTTTTCCCTGTTGCGCGCCCGCAGCGGCCTGAGCGGGGGTAGATGCATCAGGCCCCTCAGCAGGCTTGTCGTCGGGTTTGTTTTCTTCCGAGGGATGCTCATCGTCCGTCGATGCTGAAATCCCATCCCTGAACGGGCCGGGGGCGAGAAGACTTTTGTCGAACAAATTGCTTTCTTTGTGGAGTTTGCTCGCTTCCCGATAAGCGCCTATGGCATTGCCATACTTGCCCGAGTCTCGATAGACGTTTCCCAGTTTGTACAGGGCGTTGGCTTTTTCCAGGTCATTTTGAAAGAGCTGGATGCTTTTGATGTATAGCAGGATCGCATTTTTATATTGTTTTCGCCGGGCATAGATCAAGGCCATGTTGGCGTATGGCCAGCCAAAATCATCTTTAAGTTGGATCGCTTTGTAATAGGCTCTAATCGCTTTGTTGAATTTTTTGGCGCGGTAATTGATGTTGCCAAGCAGGTTCCAGGCAAGGGCTTGTGTCTGGTCTAACTCAAGTGCGTACTGGATGGCGGTTTGCGCGATGTCGTCTTTTGCAATACTGCCTACTTCATACCAAACACTGGCTTGGCGGTAATCGATCTCGAGAGATTTTGTGTAGCATTCAACGGCTTTGGGGTGGTTGCCCGCGGCTGTATATGCCTTTCCCAGCCCCTTCCAGGCGCAGGCAAAATTAGGCGCTGCCAAAATCGCCTTATGGAAAGCGTCGATTGCTTTTTCGAGTTGGTCGAACTGAAGATAGACTTCGCCAAGACCTTGCCAACTAACGGGATTGTCGTGGGAAATTGAAAGCGCAGTTTGATACGCGGACATGGATTCGCCAAACATGAATAGGGTGAAATAAAGCCTGGCGAGATTATTCCAGGTATCGCTGGTCTTGGGAACGACCGATGCGATTTTCTTCTGTGTCAGCACTGCATCGTCATACTGGTCCAGTTCCGTTTGGGCTAATGCAAATGCGATCTGGCTTGCGGCAGAGAATTGCTCATTCCCGGCAGTCTTTGCAACCTCAACTGCCTTGGCAAGGAACTGCAAAGCCCTGAGGTGATCCTTTTGACGCAAATAAAAGATGCCCAGCTTGATGAGCAAATGGGCTCGTTTGACCAGCCCGCCCAAGTCGTCACGGATGTCCAGGGAAAGCAGGTCGGCCAACGGAATCCCTTCCAGGTTTTGAGCTTTGCCTGCTTTTGATCCGTCAAAATTGTGCCGAGTCTGTTTGACAATGCGCGGCAAAACGTGTTCCCATCCGGGGGAAGAAGAAAATTCGATAAGTTTGTGCTGGAAAAACAAATACTCAGGTGAATACTGAACATAGTCGATCAAATCCGGCTTTGTTAACCAGTAAACAACGCGGATACGATTGTTCACGAAGAAGTCACTGTGTGCGTTGAACGTTTCATAGATGTTTTCCTCTGTGCTGCACCCCAAGTGCATAATGAAGAAAACGGTCTTGTCCCAATGATTATTGCGCGTGATCTCGGCAATAATATTGTTCTTCCCTTCGATGTCCGGCGTAATATGACAAACATATTGTCCTTGCCGAGTCAGGCGTGCTTCCATTTCAGAAACAGCCTTTGCGCCGGTAACGGTATCTTCGTATACTGCCAATAATATGGAAGGCATTCCCCAACGCGCAGAAAGATCGAGCTCTTTGGAGAGCTTATCCAACTGCATTTCAAAAGACGCTGGGGCCGCAAGTTGCCTAGCCATTGATCAATTTCCTTAACACGGGGTGAATGTCACACCAGTTTTCGCCGTCACGGTATTCCAAGATGGCCAATAGCTGTAATAAGGGGCGCAGACGGTCGACATATTCCAATCGTTTTGTCTTGTGGATCGTTCGCAGAAGTTTGATATCTTCCTTATCGAGGATGCGGCGATATTCATTGCGGATCTCGGTTGCAGACCACTCAATATCCTCGATTTCGATCTGTGCTGCATTGCGGCGGCGGGCACGTCCAATGGACGTCCGCATGATGCGCGCCATTTCCCTGAAAACCCCGCCGCTATACTGGATTGCCAAGTCCAGCGCCTCATCATCAATCAGGGAAGGCGCCATCCGCAAGTCGATGAATTCTCTGAGCGTGTCATACCCGGCTTGAGAAATATCTTCATTTGATTGACTGTAAAGATTGATGTTGGACAAGAAAATGGCTTGGTCGCGAATAGCATCGAATTCTTTGCTGTAAAACAATGCGCTGGAAACCGTATAGACAATGGCGCAGTCCGGTTGGGTCATGATCTCGCGGCGATCGTGGAATATGGCGCGGGCTTTCTCCAGTTCCGGCTTGTCCATGTCATCGATCAGGACCAAGGGGAAGCGTCGCTCTTTGGCATAAATTGCGGAAGCGATTGCATTAATGACCGCGATCAACCCGGTAATATCTTTTTCGAAGGTCTGGCGGATCTCCACCCGTGTTGCTGGTTCCAATTTCATGCGCAGCCCAGCGTTGGCAAAAAATGCGTCGATCCCGGCGGCGATCTCTCCTGACACGCGTCCGTCTACGATCGTTTCGACCTCTTGTTCGACTTTTCCCTTCCAGCTATCGAGTTCTCTAAGCAACTGGTCTGGCAATTCCCCACCCGCCTGCCGATATTCGCGGAACAGGCGTCCGCCAATGGCGAGCAAGACATCGCGGAAATCCAGATCGATAATGTCCGCATCCTGGCGGATGCTGAAATTGATCGGCCAGTATTTCTTCTGGATTTCCCGGTCCCCCAACAGGTGAAGCAGTTCGGTTGACTTCCCACAACCCCGATGCCCGGAAAAGAAGAATTTCGGAGGCTTATAAAATGGCGCCAGCAGAGCGTCCCTCAACTCCGCCAGGGGATTGCCAAGCCGATTCACGTAAAATGGATTGGCCTGACCGTCAGACGTCGGCCGTAGAGGCAGATCCAGCTCAAAGTTGAGCCAGGCTCGATTGAAGTCTTGCGCTTGTTCGTAATCCAGATAATCTATCATGGTTATACCTTGCTAAAAACTTAGGTCCAGATAGGCAAAGCGATCCGCATTCGTTTTGGCATCCTGCAGATCGGCATTTTGTTTCTCCCAATGGGAACGAGACCAAACTTCAAAGTAGTCTCCTTGTCCAACCAAAATAACATTCTCGTCAGACAATTCGGCATATTCGCACAAACGCTCTGACAATTCCATTTGCCGCGATTGGCTCAGGTTGGCAAGTGTGGCATTCCCCAAGAACAATCTCTGCAGCAAGCGAGCCAACGGATCGGCAATGTTCATCGCTATGACGCGCCGATACAACTCGGTAAATGTACTTTCAGGCATGATCAGTAAATTGCGATCAATCCCCTGGGTAACAAAAACATCCCCACTTAGGCTGCTGGCAAAAGCTTCTGGCAAAGTCAGGATTTTTTTGCTGCTAAACGGAATTGTGTATTGCCCATAAAACATAGGCTCACTGTTCCCTGTTCTCATTCCAACCGGCTCCAATTTATTTTCACTGCTATTGTAGGAGTTGCACGAGAAAAACGAAACCGAATAAAGATGGTTTTGTGGCTTCGCCCTTTTGCTGGGAAAAAATGCGCAGAAAAACGTCGTTTCCCGGAAAGGTTCCTTGGTATTTTTGGCTACCGTCGACGCCTTGTTTTGGGCTATCCCCTGTTCGCGAAAAATAGGGTTCATTTAATCAGCGTGATAGGCGATAAAATCCCCCATGTTTTCTGGTCATTTTTGACCATTTTGATGACGCAACCTCTCAAAAAATCGTGGTAGCCTGAAATTGTGTGCTGTCACAGGCGGCTAAAAAGCAGCGAATAATGGCGTTCTTGCCATACACAGCGGCCCTGCCATGTATTTCAGCGCTTAAAATAAAAACGCTCTGGGTTTGTTTTCCCAGAACGCTCAAGAAGCTTTCCATTTCTAGAACATTCCAACCTTATTGGTCGTCCAAGTCAATTAGCCCCTCTCGCAGTGCATACAGGGCTGCTTGTGTTCGATTGACCAAATGTAACTTGCTCAGGATGTTGCTGACATATTTTGCAACAGTACGCTCGTGAACCACCATTTTCTTGGCGATGTCCTGGTTGGATAACCCTTGAGCGATAAATCGCAAGGTCTGCAATTCCCTTTGCGTCAACGGGGATTCTGTCTCGGGAGGAGTGGAAACCTCTTTGATCTCCCGGATCATGCGCAGTGCGATGGATGGAGGAATGAAAGCCTCCCCTTTGGAAACATCGTAAATTGCCTTGAGGAACTGGTCATGCGTAGAATCTTTTAGCAAATACCCCAAAGCGCCCAATTTGATCGCTTGATATACCCTGTCTGCTTCACCAAAACCGGTCACGATCAGGATCTTTGTCTGTGGCGCAATTTTTACAATTTCTGGAATTGTCGTCAATCCATCCTGTTCAGGCATGACCAAGTCCAAGAGAACCACGTCCGGATCGAGCTGCTTTACCAGCTTTACAGCCTCGATGCCGTTTTCGGCCTCGCCGATGACTTCAATATCCGCGTGGAAGGAGAGGATTGCAATTAATCCTTGCCTGACCACAGCCTGATCTTCCACGACGAGAACTTTGATGGGCGTATTCATTTTCCCTCGACAGTATCCCGCGACTTTTTATGCCTGAGCAGTACAGTAATTTTCGTGCCTTGTCCTGGTGCTGAGCTTACTTTCATCTTAGCACCAATCTGCTTTGCACGCGTTCGCATGTTTTTCAGTCCGAGACCAAACTGACTTACTTTTTTTACATCAAAACCGCACCCATTGTCACTGATTTCAAGTCTGATGTTTACTTTAGCTTTTTTCAATTTCACTTTGATGGCGCTGGCATTGGCATACTTAAGGATGTTGTTCAAGGCCTCTTGGGCAATAAAAAACAGAGCGAGTTCTTCTTCAGGGCCAAGAACGATATTCTCGTTAATGTCCACCTCTCTTTCCAGCCCGGCGCGACCTTCAACTGCTTCCAGTCGGCGCATTAGTACGACAGCCAATCCATCCCGTTCGAGGTCAATGGGTTGTAATTTGTGCAAAAACAGGCGCATTTCTTTTAGCGCCTGACGTGCATGAAAGCCAAGTTGTGTGATGACTTCTCCCGGCTGCAACAGCGTTCCAGACTGTAGACCCAGATGGGCGGCCTCGGTTGTCATGACGAGGGCGTACAGTCGCTGGGTGACCGAATCGTGCAGGTCACGGATCAAGCGTTGACGTTCGGCCAGGGTGCTGGCAATGTGTCGTCGGCGGTCGCTCCGTACAAAGGAGCCGACCTGCTCCGCTGCTATTTCAAGGCGGACGATCTCGTCGTTGCTATATGTCTTGTTTTCACGCGTCAGGAGAATCAGACCGACGAATTCGTCCTCGGCAATGATGGGGGCCACAAGCAAGCTGCCCACAAAAGCGTTGCGGAGAAAAGCCGGAATTCGAGCATCGGTTTGAGCGTCGCTTATCAAAAGGGATTTTTGCGATTCCAGGACCTGCGAAACAAGTTCATATCTTCGATCCAGAAAGGCTAAACTTTCCACATGCTTAGCCATGATACCATGATGGGCAACGAGCAGGAAACGATCATCTTTGGCTTCCCTGTCATTCAGGAAAACCGCTGTCATTTGGCTTGCAAAAGAATATGCCAGCTGGTACATCGATGCTGTGATAAAGTCGTTCATATTCTCGGAATGGCTGGCTGCCCCGGAAATTGAATGAAGCAGACTAAACATTTCATCCAGTGCTTGTTGACGGGCTACTTCGGCTTTTCGACGTTCTGTATAATCACGCAGGAGTATCAGGCGTCCAGTGATCAGGCCCGCAGGGTCTTTTATGTGCAATACCCTGACGTGCAGGTACAAAATCTCTCCGTGAACAGTAAAAGAGCTTTTAGCCTCCAATTCCTGCCCGGTTTCCAGGGTCCTGATAATGTTGGGCCAGGGAGAAAAGATCGTTTTCGCATCTGCCCCATATATTCGCGCTCTTGAAATATCCAGCATTTTCTCGGCGGAAGCGTTTGCATCGATCAGGCGGTTCTGACTATCCAGGAGTATCCAGCCTTCACGCATATTCTCCACAATGTGATGACGCGAGATAGGCATAAGACCAATGGCGTTGGAGCGGAACAATGCTAAGCCAATGACAATGCCACTCAAGGTAAACGCGAACATCTGCAGAGGAAAAGGCTCAAGGGTAATACCAAACCCTAAGGCTAAGGGAATTACGGGAACAAAAGAAGCCCCCAATACTGTGATTGATGTCCGTCGTAAGGCTCCAATGCCTAAAGATACGCGTGGCGCAACGATGACGATTGCGAGAAACAGGATTGAGACAATGTAAAATTTGTGGAAGTAGTCCCAAACCCAGAACAAAGGTGGGGGATACGGCAAAAGGGTTCCCTGGATTTTGGTCTCTGCAGAAAGGCCGATCACTGTTAGCAAAGAAATCATTGGCTCCACAAAGAAGAGCGTCCAACGCGGAAATTGCAACCAGACACGATGATTTGCATATTGCAAAGCGAAAAAGAGAAGAGACGTTGCGGCAACTGTATTTCCCAAATATAAGGTTATCAGAACTATTTTGGCTTCGGTGAACACTCGATATGTGTAGAGTAGATCCACAACATAGCACGTCAACAGCACGGATGACAGCAACAAAAAGCTCTGGCTTCCGATGAGTTTTCGCTTTATGGAAATAACGCCAGCAAGAAAAATGGCTAAAAGGACATTAAGAAACAAGATGTCTTTCAAGCTTAGCATAAACTGGCTAATCCATTTTCAATGCAAAGTGTTCTGCTAAAAGGTTTTTCATTTTATTTCCGCCAGAAATTCAAAGCCCCGCCTTTTTGCGATCCTTCTTAAGTTCACCATCTTGTTAGCGGGAACCAAAGCCAGCGTTTCCCGTGCTTCATTCAAACGGTTCGTTGACGCTAAAACGGCACTTTTGTTTATCAGAGGAACCACATGTTCGGGGAAGATGTCAAATGCTTTTTGATAGGCATCCAGCGCTTGTGCAATTCTTCCCAAATCTGCATAAATATTACCACACTCATTCCAGGAGGCCGCACGTTCTGGTTGCAGGCGAATTGCCTTTTTTATATAGGCAAGGGCTTCGGAGCGTCGCCCTTCCAGCCTGTTCACTTGCGCAAGAAGGGTCAAAACATCATCATGATCGGGTGCTAAAAGCACTGCCTTTTGAAGAGCTGCATGAGCCTGGCTATAGTGCTCCATTTGAAGAAGTATGATGGCCAAACAGACCAACAATCTTGCTTCGAGTTCAGGGAGCGTTACGGCAGGCATGCTGTCCAGGCCGCGCTTTATTGCATCCAAGGCTTGTGGCCAGTTTTCCTCCTGCACATGTAGACCAGCTATTTCCGCATACAAATTAATGCGCATGAGCGCCGTTTCAGGCTTGTCCGGCAGTTTTTCCAGGAGCTGTTTACGATACGTCAAGGCTGTTTCCGTGTCGTTCTTGAAAACATGCCAAGGCCATTCTGTCCACACCAGCCCTTGAAACAATGCAGAGCGGTTGGGCGTGGCGCGATGTCCCACAAGGTCAATGACACGATGACGAAAGGCCCAAAAATCCGGCGCGATCAAAGAGAGTTGCTGCGCTTCTCGTTCCGTCACCCAAAATACGCAGCGAATGTTTGCCTCAATAAAATATTCACGATGCAAATTCAACGACCTATATGCATCAGCATGACTTGCGCCTCCGCCCTGATCGAGATCAGCGATGGAAAACACTTTGTTCTCTCGGTCTGTTTCCGCGATAATTTCAGCGATGTTGGACGAATCGCTTCGCACGCGGATCGGGATCAAATCTTGTGCCAGTGG
>JAJRWJ010000076.1 GCA_024276805.1 Gammaproteobacteria bacterium | reverse complement strand
CGATGGCGGCAGGGGCCTGAGCAGGATTGCCGTCGCCGGCTGGGTCGAGCAGATGGCGGGGCTCAGGCGGCAGGGCAGGCAGGTGCTGCTGGTTTCATCTGGCGCCGTGGCCGAGGGCATGAGCCGGCTGGGTCTGCGGCGTCGGCCAGGGACGCTGCATGAGCTGCAGGCCGCGGCATCTGTGGGGCAGATGGGACTGGTGCAGGTTTTCGAGAACAATTTTCAGAGACATGACCTGCATACCGCGCAAGTGCTGTTGACCCATGATGATTTGTCCGACCGGCAGCGTTACTTGAATGCCCGCAGCACACTGTTGACGCTGCTGGATTTTGGCGTGGTGCCGGTGATCAACGAGAACGATGCAGTGGCGACCGATGAGATTCGCTTTGGTGACAACGACACCCTGGCCGCCCTGGCGGCCAATCTGGTCGAGGCGGATCTGCTGCTGATTCTGACGGACCAATTGGGACTGTACAGCAGTGACCCGCAAAGTGATCCCGATGCCGAACTGATTTCCCATGCCGGGGTCAATGATGCACGTCTGGATGCCATGGCCGGCGGCAGCCGCAGTGGCCTGGGGCGCGGCGGCATGACCACGAAAATTCGCGCGGCCCGGCTGGCGGCGCGCTCCGGGACGGCAACGGTGATCGCTTCTGGCGAGCAGCAGGGGGTGATTTCCGAAGTCGTTGCCGGCGCCGAAATTGGCACCTATCTACGTCCGGATGTTGCCCCACTGGTGGCCAGAAAACGCTGGCTGGCAGGTCAGTTGCAGGTCAAGGGCAGGCTGGTTCTGGATGCCGGAGCGGTGCATGTGCTGCAGAGCGCAGGGAAAAGTTTGTTGGCGGTCGGCGTCAAGGCGGTGCATGGCGATTTCCGGCGCGGCGAGCTGGTGGCCTGCGTCGACCAGCAGGGCTGCGAAATAGCCAGGGGGCTGATCAATTATGGAAGCAAGGAGACGGCGCTGATCATGGGCAGGCCGAGCACCGATTTCGAGAAGATTCTGGGCTATTTCGACGAGCCCGAGCTGGTGCACCGGGACAATATGGTTTTGGTGTAGTTTGGCTTTATTCCAGACGCAGCAGAAAAAAGGCCGCGAAGACGATCTCCGCGGCCTTTTTTAAGAATGATGTGTGTCTTTAACCCATCGACCGGACTTTTGCATGCAGTCTGCTTTTATTGCGGGCGGCCTTGTTTTTGTGGATCAGGCCCTTGTTGACTGCTGAATCAATAACTGGAACGACTGTTTTATATGCGGCCTGGGCTTTCTCCTGGTCACCAGAATCGACTGCAGCAATAACTTTTTTGATGAAGGTGCGCAGTCTGCTGCTTTGTCCAGCTCTGCGTACGCGGCGATTTTCCGCTTGACGTGCTCGCTTT
Organism: Gammaproteobacteria bacterium; assembly: GCA_024276805.1. Classification (GTDB taxonomy): domain Bacteria; phylum Pseudomonadota; class Gammaproteobacteria; order Methylococcales; family Methylomonadaceae; genus JANEMG01. The sequence goes on along the minus strand of JAJRWJ010000076.1, from coordinate 1,615 downwards.
CTAGCTTGTGCTGTATTAGCCATAGTTCCTCGGTTATTGCTCTATCATGTTAATAAGAACCGCATATTATCTTTTTAAATGATATTATTGTCAACTTTTATCCAGACAAAGAGGTGGCGTTGAGCAAACAGCTTTTCAAATCGACCGCGGTGGTCAGCAGCATGACCATGATTTCCCGTATCCTGGGCTTCATCCGGGACATGCTGTTCGCCAGGATTTTTGGCGCCGATTCCGGGACGGATGCCTTCTTTGTCGCCTTCAAGATTCCCAATTTCCTGCGTCGGCTGTTTGCCGAGGGGGCATTTGCCCAGGCCTTCGTGCCGGTGCTGGCGGATTACAAGGAACAGGACGGTCATCAGGCGCTCAAGCAGTTCGTCGACCGGACCGGCGGTACACTGGCGCTGGTCCTGATGGCTGTGTCTATTATTGGTGTGGTCGCCGCGCCGTTGCTGATCATGTTGTTTGCACCGGGGTTCATGTGGCAGGGCAGGCAGTATGAACTGGCCGTGCAAATGCTGCGCATCACCTTCCCCTATCTGTTTTTTATTTCTTCGGTGGCCTTTGCCGGCGGCATTCTCAATACCTTCGGCAAGTTCGCGGTGCCGGCCTTTACTCCGGTGTTTCTCAATATCTGCCTGATCGCGGCGGCCATCTGGCTGGCGCCATTGATGGCCGATCCGGTGCTGGCGCTGGCCTGGGGGGTTTTTGCCGCCGGTATCGTGCAGCTGCTGTTTCAATTCCCCGCGCTGCTCCGGCTGGGCCTGATGCCGCGCCTGCGTGTCGGTTTCCGGGATCCGGGCGTCAGGCGCATCATCAAATTGATGCTGCCGGCCATTTTCGGGGTGTCGGTGACGCAGATCAATCTGCTTCTGGACACGTTGATCGCATCCTTTCTGACTGAGGGCAGCATTTCCTGGTTGTATTATTCGGATCGGCTGGTGGAATTTCCGCTGGGGGTGTTTGGCATCGCATTGGCGACAGTGATCCTGCCCAGTCTGTCGAAAAATCATGCGGCAGAAGATCCGGTGGCTTTTTCCCGGTCACTGGACTGGGGGCTGCGGCTGGTGGTGTTGATCGGTCTGCCGGCATCGCTGGGTCTGGGGCTGCTGGCGGAACCGATGCTCTCGACCCTGTTCCAGTATGACGCCTTTTCCGGACGGGACGTGGCCATGGCTGGAAGAAGTCTGATGGCCTATTCCGTGGGGCTGCTGGGCTTCATTTTGATCAAGATCCTGGTGCCGGGCTTTACCTCCCGGAAAGACATGAAAACGCCGGTACGCTTCGGGATCTATGCGATGTGCGTCAATATGCTGTTGAACCTGGCCCTGGTTTTTCCTCTGGCGCATGCCGGTCTGGCCCTGGCGACCTCGCTGGGGGCGTTTTTCAATGCCGGTCTGCTGCTGACCCGCCTGCAGCGGGGACGCTACTATCGACCGGAAAAGGGCTGGCTGGTTTTTCTGCTCAGGGTGTTTGCCGCCAATGCCGGCATGGCGGCGGGTTTGTATTTTACCGTATATCAACAGCGCGGCATGTGGCTGCACTGGACGGCGCTGGACAGAGCGGTCAATCTGGCAATAAGTGTTGGTGCCGCTGGGCTGGGTTATTTTCTTGTGCT